>NZ_JBSVXD010000002.1:0-105586 GCF_054070755.1 Pseudomonas sp. SDO5591_S426
TACAGGAATGCAATCTGTGTAGGAGCTGCCGAAGGCTGCGATCTTGTGATCTTTTCTTTAACCGCGCTTGAGGATCTGGTCCATCACCCAATCGGTTTTCAGCGCTTCCCCAGCCACCGACGGATGCTGCGCTTCACCGCGTATATGCGCGTTCATGCCCAACACGTGATGCCACTGGATGTGCGCATGGTTGTCGATGTTCAGGCTGAGCTGTTCATCGGCATGCAACTCAACCGGATACTCATCAAACACCGAAAAACTGATCCGGCCTTTGCTACCGATCACCTCGACACGGTCTTCGCGGCGATCGGCAACGAAATTCCAGCAGCCCATGCCCATCGCTCCCGAGGCAAACCGCCAACTGGCACTGACGGCATCTTCGGCGGCATACAAACCAGCCTGCCGCGCAGTGAAGCCGGCGACTTCGACAATATCGCCCAGCAGGTACTGGAAGAGGTCAAAGCCATGGCTGGCCAGATCGGCGAAGTAACCGCCGCCGGCAATCGCCGGATCGGTTCGCCAGTTGCCCGCGCCCTGCAGATCCGTCGCCGACGGCGCTTTGGTCAGTGTCCAGGTCAGGTGTCGAACCTCGCCGATCCGCCCCTGCTCCAGCCACTGCCGCACCTGCTGGAAGCGCGGCAGTGAACGTCGGTAGTAGGAAACGAACAGGTGCAGCCCGGCATCGGCAAAGATTTTTTGCATCTCACGACTTAGCCCGGCATTCAGCGACATCGGTTTTTCGACGCAGCAATGCTTGCCTGCGGCGGCGACCTTCAGGGCGTAAGCGTGATGACTGTCGGGCCGCGTGGCGATGTACACCGCGTCCACTTCGGGATCGTTGATCAACGCGTCGACATCGGTGTAGACCCGGGCGATGCCGTGACGCGCGGCATAGTCGCTGACTGCCTCCAGCCGCCGCCCCATCACCGCCACCAGCGCCGAGCCGGGTGCCTTGTAGAAGGCCGGCCCGCTCTTGCGCTCGGCAACGCTGCCGCAACCGATCATGCCCCAGCGCACCACGTTCATAGTCATTCCTTGATGATTAGCCGATACGCAGTGCACGCAGATCCAGTCGGCCGTCCTTCAGCGGCGGACACCAGTAGTAGCCACCGGTGATCGGTCGGCTGATGCGGTACAAACCGTCGGTGATGCCGTCTTCCAGCCCGCTCATGCGCCGCAGCTGAACTTCGAAGGCGTCGAGGGAAAAACCGAAGGCGAGGAACATCAGGCCGGCACGCTCGTCTTCGATCCACGGCATCGAACGACGGACCACGAACGCCTCGGGTGCGAAACTTTCCTGGGCGGTGCGTTTGACGTGGGCGGAGATCGGCGCGTCATCGAGTTCTTCGTTGTCGCTCAGGCGGCGACCCATGATGTCGTCCGTTTCATGGGATGGCATCGCGTGAAAGCGCTGGAGGTCATGCTGCCATTGCTGGATCGCGGCGAAGCTGCCGCCGATCATGCCTTCAGCGCCCTGGCCAACCAGTGCGGCAGCCGCAGCGGCTTCATCGCGAGGGTTCTCGGTGCCATCTTCGTAGCCGGTCAGGTCGTGGCCATCGCGGTGGCGGAAGCCTTCGGTCACCTGCACCAGGCGCAACGCCGGTGCCAGTGCGGCGGCAAAGGCGTTGCTGCGATTGAGCAACTCGCCACGGTCAGTGCCGTGCAACCAGCACCACAGCGCCTGCTGCGTAGACGGATTGTCCATGCCGACGCCGGTCATTGCCGGAAACACCCGCAACCCTTCGATGTTGCAATCGAGCGCCTTGACCAGGGATTCACCGAAACCGACCACTGCCGACTTGCCGTCCACCAGATGCATCAACTTATCGAGTGCCGCCGGCAGTTCAGCAGCAGATTCGAGAGCAAAGAACATGTGGCGGGCGTGAGGCGGAACAGGGGTGGCGAGAATGCCCGGCTGGTAGTGACTCATGTGAACTCCTTTAGAAAGAGCGCGAAGTTTAACCGCAGCACCGGCTGTTGTGTGCTCAAAGGTCAAAAGTCGCGTTTCAAGAACCGACTAAAGCGGTCTACGCTTGAGGCACAAGATCCAAACCCTTGCCCCCTCTACTCTGCCCATCGCCGCTCGATTGACTTAAAAAGTCGGGTCATTAGGGCGTATAACCTTTGAAGCGATTTCCGAACGGCAAGCCATCAGCGTACGGCTGACATTTCACACGGGGTAGCGACATGAGCACAGCAGATCTCCTTGGCAACCTGTTTCCCGAGGCCGGCAGCATCCCGGAAAAATACCGTCTCGACGGCCAGATCGAGCAACGCGAATACCTGGTCGACGGCGTCTTGAAAACCTGGCCCGGCGCCCTCGCCCAAGTGCGCAGCCCGGTGTACCTGAGCGGCGCGAATGGCGACGAACAAGTGATCCTCGGCAGCACGCCGCTGCTTGACGCCGAAACCGCCTTGACCGCTCTCGACGCCGCCGTCCGCGCCTATGATCGCGGCCAGGGTTTGTGGCCGACGATGCGCGTGGCCGAGCGTATCCAGCACGTCGAAACCTTCCTCGGGCGCATGCGTGAGCAACGCGAGGCGGTGGTCAAGTTGCTGATGTGGGAAATCGGCAAGAACCTCAAGGATTCCGAAAAAGAGTTCGACCGCACCTGCGATTACATCGTCGACACGATCAATGCCCTGAAGGAACTCGACCGCCGCTCCAGCCGCTTCGAACTGGAGCAAGACACCCTCGGCCAGATCCGCCGCGTACCGATGGGCGTAGCGCTGTGCATGGGGCCTTACAACTATCCGTTGAACGAAACCTTCACCACGCTGATTCCGGCGCTGATCATGGGCAACACCGTGGTGTTCAAACCGGCGAAACTCGGCGTGCTGTTGATTCGCCCATTGCTGGAAGCCTTCCGCGACAGCTTCCCGGCCGGGGTGATCAACGTGATCTACGGCAGCGGTCGCGAAACGGTCAGCGCGCTGATGGCCAGCGGCAATATCGACATCTTTGCGTTTATCGGCACCAACAAAGCCGCCAGTGACCTGAAAAAACTGCATCCACGTCCGCACCGCTTGCGTGCCGCGCTGGGGCTGGATGCGAAGAACCCCGGCATCGTCCTCCCGGAAGTGGATCTGGACAACGCCGTGAACGAAGCCGTTACCGGCTCCCTGTCATTCAACGGCCAGCGCTGCACCGCGCTGAAAATCCTCTTCGTCCATGAAGATGTGGTCGATGCGTTCATCGAGAAATTCAACGCCAAACTCGCCACCCTCAAACCGGGCATGCCGTGGGAAAGTGGCGTGGCCCTGACGCCGCTGCCGGAATCGGGCAAGGTCGATTATCTGCATTCGCTGGTGGCCGACGCCGTCGGCAAAGGGGCGAAAGTGGTGAACCCCAATGGCGGCGAGGCTCGCGCATCGTTCTTCTACCCCGCCGTGCTGTATCCGGTGACGCCGCAGATGCGCGTCTATCAGGAAGAACAATTCGGCCCGGTGGTGCCGATCGTGCCCTACCGGCATCTGGACACGGTGATCGATTACGTCCTGGAATCGGACTTCGGCCAGCAACTGAGCATCTTCGGCACCAACCCGGTCGCGGTTGGCCGCCTGGTCGACACCTTTGCCAACCAGGTCGGGCGCATCAATCTCAACGCCCAGTGCCAGCGCGGCCCCGACACGTATCCGTTCAACGGCCGCAAAAACTCCGCCGAGGGCACCTTGTCGGTGCATGACGCCTTGCGGGTGTTTTCGATCCGCACGTTGGTGGCAACCAAATTCCAGGAGACCAACAAGGATCTGATCAGCGAGATCATCAGCGGCCGCAGTTCGAGCTTCCTGACCACTGACTACATCTTCTGAGGAGCGCAAACCTGAGCACATCCACCGCGCTTCGCCTGCCACCGCTACTGCGCCGGTTACTGCGTCCGTTGCTGGACCCGTACCGGCGCTATCGCCATGCGCGGATGATCCATGCGGTGCGTGTGTCGCTCGGGTTATTGGCGTCGATCGCGCTGACCACCGGCATCAACCTGCCTCACGGTGAATGGGCGTCGGTGACGATGCTGGTGGTGATCGGCGGCTTGCAGCATCACGGCAACATCGGCAAAAAAGCTGCGGAACGGGCCATCGGAACCCTGGTTGGAGCGGCTGTCGGACTTGTTCTGGTGGTCCAGCAATCCTGGCTCGGCATGCCGTGGCTGACCTATTTCGCGATGGCCGTGGTGTGCGGTTTTTTCTCGTACCACGCCATCGGCAAAGGTGGATACACCGCGTTGCTGGCGGGAATTACCGTATTTATCGTCGCTGGGCACGGTGACAATCCAGTCGCTGACGGGTTGTGGCGCGGGGTGGATATCCTGATCGGTATCGCTCTGGCATTGGCGTTTTCCTTCGCGCTGCCGCTGTATGCGGTTTATTCCTGGCGCTACAACCTGGCTGACGCCCTGCGTGATTGCGCGACAATCTATGGGCGCATTATCAACGGCCAACCCGTCACCGCTGACGAACACCTCAAACTCATGGGGCGCCTGAATGCCGTGATGGTGCAACTGCGTTCGCTGATGCCATCGGTATCCAAGGAGGTGAAGATTTCCATGAACGAACTCGACGCCATTCAGCGTCAGCTACGCCTGTGTGTCAGTACGCTGGAGATTCTTGCCAATGCCCGACCGGATACCAGTGACCCCGAGACCGTGGCTCGCCTGCGCTCGGCATTGAAAGCAGAGCACCGGCTGATCCACGTGCAACTGATTGGCATGGCCCGGGCGCTGAAGACCGGCGTCGTCCATCGCTTGAATCGCCCCATGGAGTTGCCGATCGTCAGCCTCGATGCTCCGGTCTACAACGCCCTCGACGGTTACCGTTTGTTGACTCAACAACTGGCCGCGAACATTGGCGAGATGCGCCAGCGCCTGGCCAAAACTGCGCCGCGCTGGAACATCTGACTTATTGCGTTACCGTGCGCCGAAACTTCAGGCTCCAGCCCTGCTGCATGCCCGCAGCCGCCAGCAGAATCGCGGCAACCCCGAGCCATTGCAGTGGTTCCAGACGATGGCCGAAGGCAAACCAGTCGACGAAAATCGCTGCGATCGGATAAATGAACGACAGCGCGCCGGTCAGCGCCGTCGGCAGTTTCTGGATCGCGCCGTACAGCAGCACATACATCACGCCCGTGTGCACGATACCCAGCGTGATCAGGCTGGCCCAGGCACTCGGCGCTTGCGGCAGCGCTGAAAAGTGCGCGAACGGCGCGAGCAACAGCACGCCTGTGCTGACCTGGATCAACGCGATCAGATGCGGCGGCGTGCCGGTCAGGCGCTTGATGATCAACGCGGCTATCGCATAAAGGAACGCAGCGCCCAGTGCCAAAGCAATACCCAGCAAGTACTCGCTGCCGCTCTCGCCCTGCCCGCCATGGGCGCTGACAATCGCCAGCATCCCGAGAAACGAGACACCCAGCCACGCCATTTTCTGCAAGGTGATCTTCTCGTTGAGAAACACCGCGGCCAGACCCACCAGCATGAACGGCTGAACGTTGTAGACCGCGGTGCCGATGGCAATCGAGGCGCGAGAATAGGACGCGAACAACAGCACCCAGTTGCCAACAATCGCCACCCCGCTGAGCACGGCCAACAGGAACGTGGTACGGGTCAGAATGTCGGGGCGCAGGAAGCCGAATACCGCGCAAATCAGCAGCAGCGTGCCAGCACCGAACAGGCAGCGCCAGAACACCACGTCCAGCACCGGTTGCCCGGACACCAGCACAAACCAGCCGATGGTTCCGGAGATCAGCATGGCGGCGGTCATTTCGAACGAGCCGCGACGTATTGTGTTGTCCATCTTCAGACTCCTTTGTTGATGGGCAAATTATGCCGATCAGCCTTGGGGCTTCTCCAGCGCAAAAAGCAGGCTAAACTCGGAATCTGCCTTTAATGCGAAGGCAATTTTGAAAAACTGCCTAATTGAGGTTTTGGCCATGACCGATGATATCGACCAAGTGCTGATCACGGCATTGATGGAAGACTCGCGACGTTCGCTCAAGGCCCTGGCGCAAATCAGCGGCCTGTCTTCGCCCAGCGTCGCCGAACGCCTGCGTCGCCTCGAAGAACGCGGCGTGCTCAAGGGCTACACCGTGGAAATCGACCCGAAATGCTTCGGCTACCAACTCCAGGCCATCGTGCGCGTTCGCCCGCTACCAGGCCAGTTGCAGGAGGTCGAACGGCAGATCATGGCCATTCCCGAATTCACCGAGTGCGACAAGGTGACTGGCGACGACTGTTTCATCGCCCGCCTGCACGTGCGCTCGATGGAACAACTGGACACCCTGCTCGATCGCCTCAACACCCACGCGGAAACCAACACCGCGATCGTCAAGAAAACCCCGGTCAAGCGCCGATTGCCGCCGATGGCGTGATCGCGCGGCCAAATCGCAGGCAAGAAAAAACCCGCCGAAGCGGGTTTTTTACTCATTGCCGACGATTAATCATCGCGGCTCATGATGCCGAACAGCTGCAACAAGCTGATGAACAGGTTGTAGATCGATACATACAGGCTGATGGTCGCCATGATGTAGTTGCGCTCGCCGCCATGAATGATGGCGCTGGTCTGGAACAGAATGCAGACCGAGGAGAACAGCACGAAACCTGCGCTGATCGCCAGTTGCAGGCCGCTGATCTGGAAGAAGAAGCTCGCCAGCGTCGCGCCCAGCAGGACAAAGAAGCCTGCGGTGATGAAACCGCCGAGGAAGCTCATGTCCTTGCGGGTGATCAGCACGTAGGCCGACAGGCCACCGAACACCAGTGCCGTCATCGCAAAGGCCGAGCTGACCACTTCAGCGCCGCCCTGCATACCCAGGTAACGGTTGAGGATCGGGCCGAGCAGGAAACCCATGAAACCGGTCAGGGCAAATGCCGACACCAGGCCCCACGCGGAATCACGGAGTTTGTTGGTGAGGAAGAAAAGGCCATAGAAGCCGATCAGCACCACGAAGATGTTCGGGTAACCGACGCGCATCTGCTGAGCAACGAAGGCCATCACACCGCTGAATGCGAGGGTGAGTGCGAGCAAGCCGTATGTGTTGCGCAGGACGCGGCTAACCTCTAGCTGCTCAGCCTGCAAGCTGTTATTAACTGCGTAATCCTGTTCGCGCATGGCGACACTCCTGTTGGTTTGAAACGTTCAGTCGCAAAGATAATAACAGACGCTCTGTAACAAGCTATGCAGAGAGTTTGACAGTGTGTTTCATTCAGGTATTATGGCGCCCGCAACGCAAACGGAGGTGTGGCCGAGTGGTTTAAGGCAACGGTCTTGAAAACCGTCGACTGTAACAGGTCCATGAGTTCGAATCCCATCGCCTCCGCCATCTTTATACGACAAAGCCCTGATTATTCAGGGCTTTGTCGTTTCTGGGGTTTGGCCGGAATCTCGACAGCAGGCAAGTGTTCCATAACTATTTTGGAAGTGTTCCATAACTAGGCCTCCATCCCCCTTCTTCCGGCGTCCTGCCGACCGTTAAAAATCCTTCATGTAACGCGGTGCTACGCTGACCTCATAACCGAGGATTCGCCATGCCAAATTCAGATTTACTCCCTTCCCTGCTATTCAAAATCAACGAAAATCAGCTCGCCCTGGAGGCTGCCATCATGGAGCTTTCCAATTGGGTCGAGCAGCGCGGTGCAGCCGAGGTTGCCGAAAACGTGCGCGGCGCGCTAGAAGCGATCGACCGGAACGAAGAATTCATCAAGATGACGCTCGCCGTCATGATGACGCCGGAGTGAAAACATTTCGTCGCGGGATCCTCGCCGAAACCTCTCGCCTCGATTGCTGTATATCCAAACAGTATTGGTAAGGCGCAAAATGGACCGCTATGAACTAGAAGACACCGACTACTGGCTCGGCAGCCCGACGCCTCTCGAAACCTGCCGGCACTCCTTGCGCATCTACGAGAATGAAGTCCAGGAACTGACCCTGCAGCTGCGCCAGGCTCGGGAGAAAATTAACACGCTGGTCGAGATGCATACCGAAGCGATCAGTCAGCGTGATGAAGCCATGGCGAATTTGCGGGAGCGATCCGGTGAATCGGCCAAGCTACGAAAGCAACTTTACGATTTGGAGATATCGGCAAGAGGGCATCAGCGCGAAGCTGAGAGGCTACGGGGAATACTGGACGGTCTGATAGCCCAACCAAAAACAATCATCTAACTCTGGGGGCGGTACATACCTTCATCGGACACATGAAAACTGAATGTACCAGTAGTTTGATTGCATCCAAAAACTACTGGAGCCCGAATTTATGACTGATCCGCCCTCCGCGTTTGCGCCCTCCGCATCAATTTTGTATTGGCCGTTGCAAGCATCATGCATCTGCTTATAAGCATCCTCGCGGCGCTGCTTGCGCACAAAATCAGCGCCATCATTCAAATACTTGACGAGCCCGGCTCTCGAACCTTCGTTCACCGGCGCATACGCTGAGCCAGAGTTTGGTGAAGACACCATCTGCGCGGAAGTGCAACCGACCAAACCCAAAATACTGAAAGCGGTGACCAGCAATTTTGTTTGCTTCATTCTGTAAGCCTATCCTTGGGGAAAAGTCCTTCCTCTATACCGACCTTGCGCCGCCTAATCAACCTCACGCCAGCGGACTAGCAGCGTATTGTTCACGGGATATCAACCAACCCGTCGTACGCATGTTCACAGGTCATTCCCCTTGCTCGGGCTTGGTCAGCAACTGCAGCCATGTCGCCCGCTCTTTCATCAGCGCGCTTGAGCACGTCGGCAAGCACCATTGCGGCGCGGGCAGCTGCCTTGCTTGCGGCGGCAGTGCAGGAATTGCCGCGGGCTTCACTGGCTGCGAGTCGACTGGCAAGGTTGTCGGCTGCGCCGCGCAGGCCGTCAGCAGAAGCGCGAGCAGCGGCAGCATCAGCCGTGACTTGATCAATGATCTGTTGGCCATCTTGAACCGCCTTGTTGATTGATTGTTGGTAGGCCTGCTCCCGGGTTCGCTCGGTAGCTTCGTTGAGCTTTTTCGCCTCGGCGTCACGGGCATCACGGGCATTCCAATCGATCTGCCATTTGACGTCCGTGACGGACACGCCGTGGTGATAGGCTCCGAACAGAGCAGCAGTCAGAAGCGCGATCGCCGCCATGAAGGGTAGGATTCGCAGCCAGAATGGTTTCATGGCACATCCTTGAAGAAGACATGGCCGCCCAGCCTCAGGGTCTGTTTCGCCTTCGCGGCCCAGCCTGGCGGTGTTTTCATGGCGATCGCGTAGTAATGCGTGGCACCACCGGTGGGATCCGGCACCTTGCCGTCGATCACCTGGTCAGCGGCAATCCGTGCCTGTGCCAACTCGCGGAACGGGATCTGCTTCACGCCGATCAGAAACTGGTAGTTCGGGTCTGTCTTGTTCCAGCAGCTGAACTGGTACGGCTTCTGGCACACACCTGTGTAGCCCTCCCCCCACCACGACTTATCCTTTCCATCATTCACCCGGTTGCGGATGGTCCAGGCCGCCGCGATCTGGCCGCTCACACCTTCGCCGCGCGCCTCACCCCACAGCGTTCGGGCGAGTACGTCGCGGTCTTTATCAATTACGGTCATCACATTTCTCCAGGCAAAAAAATACCGGCTACTTCGCCGGCTTTTGAGTGGCTTTGTTTGTCAGGCGGTAGGCAGTGCTGAAGCAGAGACCGAGAGATCCATTCCACTGGTTGGCTGGGTGGGCCAAGTCACCTGGGAATACCAACCAGACTGCGCGGTTACACGACCGAGAAGAATTGAGTAGTTTTTCCACTTCGTCAGTTGGGCTTTTCGTAGCGGATATTCAGCCTGCTCATCGGGAGTGGCAGCAAACTCCTCTTGCCCTTCCACCCCGATGTTTTCGATGGCGCTTTCAAGGTCGCTGATACGGTTGGTAAGAGCAGTTTTTTGCGCAGATGCCAACTGGACAAAGCCCTGCAGCTTGGCACTTTGCGCCGCCAGAATCTCTGCCTCGGTAGGTGGCTCTGGCTCGGGTGGTGGTGGCGGCACTATCGGACCGACGTGAAATCCATTCGTAATGGTGACCTCCAGTCCGTTGGTCAGTCCGTCAACAGCCTCAATGTATTGGGCTTCAGTGATCTCAATTCCGCCCTCGATCGGGTCAGTTCCTGCTTGGTTAAAGGAGGCATACCACATCTATTTGATCCTCATGTAGTAAGTGGCCCCGATGTTCTTGCTGCGGGTTTCCAGACCGATACGGGGTGTACCGTTAGTGCCATCGTTCGCTGCTGCGCCTGTGTCAGACGGATTGGTGGAGTACCGATTGGGGGTGGCGGAGTTCTGCACGTCGATGTTCGCAGTGGAGCCGATGCCTCGGCTGTGCACGTGCCCCTGCATTTGGTCGTTTTCAAGGGTGCCCGCAGAACCAGCTCGCAATGCTCGACGCTCAGTATTGATCAGAGAGACCGTCAGGCCGTTGACTGGGCTTCCTGCCAGGCTGATAACCGCCGTGGCAAGCACCAGCGGCACCGATCCGGTAACACTTTCGGAGACCAGAACCCCGGTATTGAACGCATCGGCCGCCGTGAGCTTGATGTAGCGATAATTTGGGCTCGTCGTCGACGGGACACTGACGCCAGCCATGTGATCAAACACCGGAATCGGCACGCCGATCGGCATGTACATCCACGCATCGCTACTGGCTACTGGTAAAGGGTCGAGAAGGACCATATCCGTGCCGTCGTATTCAACGTCGGAGAGCTGACCTAATGCGATTACGGCCGTGATTTTTACGCCTGTCGCATCGTACTGTTTGAGGCTCTTTGCGCTCAGCCCGGAAACACTAAGCGTGTTCGCGCCAGATCCTGAAGCGTGAAACTTAACGCGAAATCTCTGGTTAGCCACATACGCAGTTATCGCGACAAATGGCGTGATAGTGAAAGAAGGCGCCGTGCCCGCCGATGTGAAGGCCGTAGCGTCCTGCGTGACCAACTGGGTCGGAAGTGACAAATCCAGAGGTCCGACATCAAGCCATAACGTATTGGCGCTATTGCGCCGCTTCTGGCGCCCCGTCCCCGTGTCTGCCCATGGTTGGCATGGAAACGTAGGGTTTGGCGCCCCCGCTCCGCTACTCAGAGACGCGAGCGCCTGCAGAGCAGCATTCATATCCGTGCGAACCGTCAACCCTGGACCGTTTGCAACGTCCATATCGTGCTGCGACATAAATCAGTACCCCTTGGAGATGTAGTCAATCGTGCGGCCTGATACGGCGACCCCACTGGAGTTGCGGATGAATACCGTGAAACCGTTGGCGGTCTTGGCGGACACATCGAAGTAGTCGCCTGTGGCCAGGCTTTGCGCGGTCAGGCTCACAGCGGGTGAGGCGTTGAATGGCGGGCTGTAGGTAATGGCCAGTCCACCGACTGGTACCGGGATGTCATTCCCGCTATCGATGCGATCAGGCATATCGATCACTACTTCGAGCTTCGAGACGTCGATCCAGTTTGAGGTTTTCTCTACCGAGCCACGCAGCTGGAAGTCGAACTGCCGAGCCCGGTAATCCCCCACAACAAACGGCTTCCAAGCCGACCACACCGCCGGCGATACATCCGAGGTGCGCACCCACAGCGACAACATGGCTCCGTTCGGTGGATCGCCATCAATGCTTTCAATTGTGTCAAAGTCGGCAAGCGTGTCGATGTAAGTCCCGTCGTCGTACAGCGCCGCCGCCACATCGGCTGTCAGGCGACAGTCATAGACGTAGCCAAGATCGGCGGGCGCCGCAAAGCTGTAGGTAAACGCCAGCAACGAGCCACCGAATTTGTCGACTTCACCCAGCCATCCGTCGAGATCAAAGATGTCGTCGAAAGCTCCGGAACCGCCCATTTTCAGCAATCCGCCAGAAGCCGATGCGTTGATGGCGACACCCGGGAAGGCCGGCGACTCGGCGAGCGACAGCACAACGTTTGCCGGTAGAGGCACCTGTGCATCTGACCAGACTTCAGTCACAGGCCCGCCAACCCCTGATGAGTCGACGGCGCGGGCAAGGTACTTGCCGGGTAGCAACGCCACCACCGCCGAAGTCGAGCGCCCCGCCGCATCGGTCAGAGGCAAGGCCGCATCCCAGTTGGCTGATGTGTTGCGCGAGTGACGGATGGAGATGCTGCCACCCAGCTTCACGTCGAGCTCTGGAACTGGGTCCCAGGCCAACGTGGCCACGCTGTTGATCACGTCCAGGCGTAAGCCCGTCAGTGCTGTCGGCGGCGCCAGAAGAGCCTGGGCATTGTAGGTCTGCAACGAAGCCGGACCAGCAAGTCCCAGCACGGATTTCGGCGCAATTCGAACTGACCACAAGCCGGAGGATGCCGAATCGAAATCAACCGTCGGCGTCGAGATCTCGGCGAAATACTCCCAGTTGCCACCGGGTCTCATGACTTCGATCTGGTAGCGCATCGCCCGGGCAGGTGGCGTCCAGCTCACCGTGAGTCGTGCTGCCGCCAATCCGGTGCCGGTGTCATACAGCGACTCAGTGAATGTCATCTGACCGACGGCAGCCGGGGCGCCGAGGTTGACGATGCTGGTCGGATTGTCGACGTCAGGCGTACCAAATTCGACTTGATCGAACTTGTCCGGGTCATACGCCACAGCGCTGATCGCGTAAGTACCGTCATCCCCTTCGCTGACGCCGACAATGCGGAACTTCTGCGTTTCCAGTGCGGCCGTCGAGAACGCCCACGGCGTCGAAGCGAGTGGATCGGCGGCCAGCGGTGGCGAAACGGCGATTGACGTTGCCCCCGCCCCAACTGTGACAGATGCGCTCGCATACGAGCCATTAGCCGTGATGAGGCTGACGACACCTGCACCGGCCAAGCCGATTGGCGCATCCAACAGCAGGTTCGACGCCGTGCTGCCCGGCAACAGTCGACCGCCGTTGCGCGCGCCAGCCCGGTTCGCATCGGCAACATCGACGATGTCGCCTGGCAATGGGATCGCGCCGTCCGCGCCGACGGCAAACGTCACCGCTTCGCTTTCGGCGTACAACAACCAGCGCCCCAGGCGACGGGCTTGCCCGCGCGACGTGCAGCCGATGGCGACCACATCGCTTTGCTGGATGCGCCCCCATTTGGCGATAAGCTCAGGGCGTTCAACGATCTCGACCGACTGCTTGTACTGTTGCAGCGGGTCGTTCCAGGTGACGGCCGCGACGTTGTAGCGCTGATCCGAAGCCACCGACTGATAGTTGAAATCGCCGCCGACCACGTTGGAGTTGTTGAACAGGTAACGACTGGAGCGCGGCGCGTCCTGCACAGCGGTCAGCGTTCCACCCGCCCAGAAGCAGATCGCACGGAACACCGACACCATGTCGTTGACCAGTTTCCAGGCGTCCTGTTGCGTGGTCAGTGCCAGGTTGCAGGTAAAGCGCGGCTCAGTGCCACCGTATCCGTTCGGGACCATCACGTCGCAGTACTGCGCAATGCTGTACAGCGAGTACTTGTCGATCAAGGCTGAATCGAGCAAACCACCCAGCCCGTAGCGGGTGTTGGTCAGCATGTCGTACCAGATCCAGGCCGGGTTATCGGTCCAGGTGCGATAGAACGTGCCATTCCAAGAACCGATGTATTGGCGAGTGACGGCGTTGTAGTTGCTCGGCACCAGAACCAGCATGCCTTTGACCATGAACGACATGCGCGGAATGCTGGAGAACTGCTGCGCATCGAGCGAGATGCCAATCAGCGCCGTATTCGGATAGCGAAACTTTTCATCCCACAACAGGGTATAGCTGTCGAAGAAGGTGCGGTTCTGGATCGCCGCAGAGCCCGAGTCGGCAGACAGGCGCGTCGCACGAACGTAGCGCGGCAGGCCGCCAGAAGCCGGAAGACGCACGTAATAGGAGAACTGCGTGCGACTCATGGTCTTGCCGGTGATCGTCAGGTCAGCGCAGAGCGGAAACCACGCACTGGTGCCGAGCTTGCCCTCCAGGCGGAAGCTGACCGTGGAGCCGTTGGTGTCACCGTTCTGGATATTTTGCTCTGACAGTTGCGGAACGCTGATGGTGATTCGCGTGGCGTCGACGTCTGTGTCAGTAATGGCGCGCTCAATGGCAGCGCCAGCCTTCATCTCGACGCCGACGGTCTGCTCAGCTTCCAGGCCGGTGATCGGCATGTAAGCCTGGCCCTGCGTGCCATTGCGGTTATCCAGCCCCACGCTCGCAAAGTTGTAGCTGCCGTCCGGGTTCTGAAGCGGAACGTCATCAAAATAGGTGCCCATCGGGCCGCCCAGCACGCCGGCAATCGGCCCCTCCGATATCACGTGCAGAATACGGACGTGCTGGCTTGAACGGATGCTGTCCGGGGCTTCTACAGCTGCCCTCGAAGAACCGCCGCCACCTCCACCGCCCTTGCCACCACCCTTTCTGCCGACAATGACTTCACTCATACAGGAATAGCCTCCGCCCAGGTGCCGACCGAAACGACGCTGGAGCCGACCAGCATCTTGCCGTAAACGATGGGAACGGGGAGACCTTGCTGCGTTGAGTTGAAGGCGCCGTTGAAGAGGTAGCTCGGTTTGTTTTCTGAGGCTGCTTGCTCTTGCTGGCTTGCGGCTTTTGGCACAGGGGACAACATCTGCAGTACGCCGCCAGCGACCATCCCGATACCTACACTGACCAGCGCGGCGCCACCAGCCCAAGAGGTGAACGAGCCAACTACGATAAGCGCAACTCCCACTATGGTCTGGAGCAGTCCGCCACTTTTGCTGCCTGAGATTACCGGGACAATTCGGATCTCAGTCGTCCCGCTCATGGTGAACCTGTCTTCACCGACATTCTCGCGATTGCGGAAAATTGCATACCGAACGCCGCGGCGCGCAGATTCGCGAATAAAATCCTCGAAACCAGGAATAGTGTGTTTCAGTGCGCTGAAACCCTCAGTGGTGGTGCCGGTTTCGAGCTGGCGAAAGTGTTGACGGCCGAAAGCCTTAGCCAAACTGCCAGATAGCAAAATCAGGGTCATAGCCTTGTTGTTGGCGGCATTCATACTTATCTCCGGGCAATAAAAAACCGCCCGGAGGCGGTGGTTTAATTGGAGAGCTATCTGCCCTCGTAATCGACATATGGCGCTAAGTAAAACCCTTGTATGTCTCCATTTAATCTGAAGAGACTCTCTTGTTTGGCGTGGATATTCGCGGTGATCGTCTTGATTGCGGCCCCCCCGCATAATCCAGAACCCGAAGGGCCTGATCCCAGGTTTATGATTCCAGGCTGAACATAAAAACTCGCTTTCTCTCCAGGACCAATTTTGCCCGCTCGCTTACCATCGATATAGACCAAGACATCACAGCCAGAGCCAGTAAACCCGGTGTCGCGGATGACTGAAATCTTCTCAGAATTCTCCGGGCTTTTCTCCTGAAAGCCATATAGCTCATCGGCTGGCACATTTTCCGCCCTGTTAGGTGGAGTCGGTGAGGTTGCGCATCCCGCAAGCGCGATCAGCGCCAAAGCCCCTAAGAACAGTTTCATGTCGTTCCCTCGTTGAGATATCGCAAGACTTTATCACCAACGAGGAAGCAACACGAAAGCCTCGTATGGTCTGCCATCCAATCAAAACCGCATCGCCTCCCAAGGTATTCAAACGTCAATAGTCGACAAAAACATTAATAGAGAGGAGTGAGAGAATGAGTCCACTTACTGTCAGTCCCGCTCTATTTCTCTATAGATGATCTTAAGAACTGCTTGCAACCAAGAGAAGTCGCACTATACCTACATGGTGGCACTTAGGCATTGCTAGGAGATCGAAATTGAAACCAAAAGTTCTGCTACTAAGCTTCCCTCTATTTTTATCTGGATGCATTCCATTCACCGATGGCACGCTTGGTGAGGAAGGTTATGTCTGGTGCAACAACAGATACTTGGCCCCAAATGGTGCCCCATTTACAATGGATGTTACGGGAACGGTTGCAGTGCAAGGGTATATGTACGGCCTTGCCGCAGCGCTTGTCCTTCAGCAGGACAATAGCGAAGGGGATGCCCATCATTTTACAAAGCCACCTAGACTCGTTCAGCTAGACGCGGCTCCCCGCAAAGCCTCTGGCTTTGAAGCTAGTACATTTCGACTGAAGCCTGTTACTCCCGACGTTAAGGAAGAAATTATCATCGCCTTTGCAGGTTCAAATGACTGGGCGGACTGGTTCACCAATATCAACCCCCTCCCGAATCGGACACAGTACAATCAGGCGGTTGCTTATGTGCTCGAAATGACAGCCCGCCCTGACGTCGCTGGAAAACGATTAGTAGTAACAGGAATATCGCTAGGCGGAGCGCTAGCTGTACATGTTACAAAAAACCCAGCCACAAGCGCTCTAATCAGTGAGACATGGGCGATCAACTCCAGCCCAAGAACCTATGCTGACAGCGAGAGAGACAAACGGATCTGGTCCGTCGCCTCGGACAAAGAGGCCCTTACGTGGTCTCGCAAACCTGGATTTCATCCCTATGCGGGTTGGGGGCTTATCAAGGGAGATCCTGATCACTCCGCGCAGGACTTTAACCTCATTGATTCGAATCTCTTTTATGCTCACTACCGCTGGGGGATCGCTCGCCAAATGCTTTTCGTTGCCGACTATAAACTCTCCAAAAGAGGATCAGTCAATGAGTGGACGGAGCCACTTGCCATTCTGCATAACAGCAAATTCAAATCCTGTGAGCCACCATACAAACTCCCCCCAAAGGAAGCTATTCAACCAAGTTCGCCCACTCCGCCTGATTACTCTGGCTATGAACCATTAATAGCCCCCCAATAACACTCAAAAGCCTAGGAGCCAAGAAAACCAAACGCTGAGCTGCCTGAAGCGATTTCATCGAAATATCCATAAGTTATTTGGCGAAATAGCTGAGGTTGCTCGCTCCACGCAATTGGATTGATATTTTTGTGCCTAAGGATATGCGTCGTGCATTCCCGGTAGGCCGCGCCGTACACCTCACGGCAACTCAGCCGACCATATAGGTGATGCAGCAGAACGTCGCCGTCCAGCCAGATCGCACCGTGACACGGTGTTGGGCTACCGATCGCCATGACGATCAGATCGCCACTCTGCGGAGTATCCACCTGCACGAAACCAGCCTTAGTGAAGTTGTCGACGTAGAGGTTCTCGCCGTTGTGCCACCAGTCATCCTTGCGGTAGAAGTCCATCAAGTCGACGCCAAGCACTTGCCGGTAGTAGTCGCGGACCAGGGTGTAACAGTCAATCACGCCGTGGACGAAGACCCGGCCTTCCAGCGGCATTTCACCCGAAGCCGGCATTTCGTGCCAGGTTGCAACCGCATCCTTCAGCCCAACGATCCACCACGCCATACGGCTCACCGCGTGGCTGGCGATGTCGTGCAAGCTCGGTTCAGGACCGGCGTCCGGGTGCGAGTGCACGATAGCGACAATGTCTCCCTTGTCCTCCGCAGCGGCGTAGTCTTCCGGGTGCAGGACGAAGTGGTCCGGTTCTTCCGACTGATTGCGGCACGGCTCATATCGTGGCTTGCCGCGCACGCTGACGATCAGGCCGACCGACTCGCGTGGGTACTCCGCACGCGCGTGCGCCTCGGCATCAGCCCGGCACTTGTTGAAAAGTTTGCTCATGATCAGAGTCTCGGAACGCGCGATATACCCGGAAAGCCACCAAACGGCAACTCGTCATTGGCGCCAAACCGCAGCTTGCAGCCAGCCACAGTACGACTGCACTGGTCCTTGGAAAGGTCGCTGGTCGGACGGTTGGCATAATCCGCCACAGGCCCGCCAGCCCAACCGCATTCACCCGAGCGATATGCCCACAAGCAAGTGCCCGCCACCACCTGCCGACGCGGCAGCTTGACGCCCTGCAGGTCGAGCGGCGAGCCAAGATCAAACTCGACCGCTGCCGGGGTTTCATTGACCTTCCGCGTGATGAACCATGTCTCGACCGGGTATTCCTCAGCCGGGTTGGCTGTAGGGTTACCAGCAGAGAAGTTCACTGCATCCAGGTACTTCACCAGAGTGCGGCGGCGTTTGAGCTTTGCCCAAAGCAGGTCGTCGTATTGCCGACACAACGCTGAAATGGTGCCACCGAAGTTGCCGACCTGCAGCTTTGGGCGGGCCGGTGATCCTTGGCTGGGCGTAGCAAACTCGACGGCATTGATAGGCCAGGGCACATATGTATTGCCCTGCCACACGACAGATCCGAGATTTTCGTTGGTTCCTGCGTGAAAGCGGATGGTCTGGTCAGTGAGAACCAATTCGAATCCCTCCCAGATCACCATCCCCGTAGCCAACGAGAGCTGCCCCTGCAACTCGCTCATTCGAACACCTCTTCAAAAGCAGCTGATAGGTTGGATGCGCCATAGGCGATATCGCCTCGCGTCCATTCCCGACAAACAAAAACCCCGGCAGATTGGCCAGGGTGGGTGTAGCTGAAGGCTTCGACGGCGCCTCGCGCAGAAAGGAAAGCATCGATTTCTGCGATCACCTCCGTTCTGTTCTTGAACGTCAGTGAGAACTTGCGTGGCAGGCGGTTGATGCCGGACGCTTGCCGCTGCTCGTAGTTGTCGCCGAACTTGATGACCTTGACGGTCGGAGCGACTGTTTTCGAGGCGTCATAACCCGCTTTCCAGGTGAAGACCTGCATGACTCCTCCTTAGGTGAGTTGCCCGCCGTTACGACGAGCCATTGCGATTTCCTGACGGCAGACGACCTTGATGGCTTCGGCCAAGCGCGCTGGGTCAGGTGTAGCGCCACCACCTTCGGAGGCTTCAACCGTGACACTGACTTGGATCGTGCTGGAGTTGCCCCCACCTCCGCGAACGCCGAGGCGGCCTTGTGAATCGCGAGCCAACGGAACGATTGCCTCGTCACCCGCCTCACCCATCACGCCAGTTTTGCCATTAGCCATACCAAATGCGGTTGGCTTGCTGACGATGGAGTTGGTGAAGGCGCCGCCGTTGGCGAACATTTGCACGCCGCCAGACCAGGCGCCGCCCTTGGCCTGAATACTGCCTGGAGTGAAACCCGATAAGTCACCGGAGTAACCCGCTTGCGTTGAGCCAGCAGACCCGCCGCCAAAGTAAGAACCCGCAGCGCTGGCGGCCAAGCCAAACAGCCCGCTCAAAGCTGACGAGGATGCTTGCCGCGCCGCGATGCGTGCCATATCGGCGAGAATCGACTTGGCAAAGTCGGTAAACGACAGCTTCCCGGTCATGGCGAAGTTGACGATGGCGTCCTCCATCGAGCTGAAGGCGTTGGTGAACAGACTCTTCGTCTGCCCGGCGACGTCGCGCGCCGACTCCAAGTAGTTCTGCCACGCCGATGATGCGCCAGCGCTCCAGTCACCCTGGGCGGCAGTCATGTCGTTGTAGTTGGATCGCACAGTGTCGTGCAGGTCCTGCTGGGTAGCTTTCAGCGCGGCCAGCTTCTGGTTGTACTCATCGAGGCTCATGCCGCGCGAGCCGTCGCCGTACTGGTTCGCCAGTTCCAGTCGCTGCTGGTTGAAGCGGTCGTCGATACCGTTCTGCTGATCCGTCAGCCCACGTTGTCGGTCACCTTGGCCAAGGCCGGAAGCCGCCCGTAATCCCTGCTGCCGAAGAGTTTCAACTTGCTGCTGCAGGGCGTTGGTGTACGTGCTGACCGCCAGAGTCTGCTTGCGCAGCCGACCCTCTTCGTTCGTTGCAATGACCGAAAGTTCGCTATCGCTGTCCTGCTGTGCCTTGACCATGGCAGTGCGGGCGTCGGCGATCTTCTGATCAATCTGGATGATCTGAGCGCCAGTGGTGCCCTTCTTGGCCTTGGCAGCTTCGAGCGCATCGATCTCCGCCTGGTAGCCCTGGGCAACTTCATCGGCCTGCTGCTTCAACAGGCTGATCCGCTGCTCGGTGTAACTAGCTTGGCTGATCACGCCGGCGCGCTGCGACGCTTCCAACTCCTTGTCGGCGTTTTTGTAGTAGGCCAAGGTTTCGGCCAGTGCGTTCTTCGCGTTGTTGAAACCGGTGGTGTCGACACTGCCGGCCGGCGCCTTGGGGTCCTTGAACTGGTCGTTGATGTTCGCAATGTTCTTATCGATCGCCGCCTGATTCAGCCGGGGATCCGTCGGAGCGACCTTGCGAATGTCGTCGAGTTGCCTTTTGTATTCCTTGAGCGCCTCCGCGCGCTTTTGCTCATTGCTGTATGCGGACTTGCTCAGAGCATCCACTTTGCCCATGGCAACAACTGCATCACCCTGGGCCTTTGCCTGCTCGCCTTCCCATTTTGCGATGTCAGCAGCTGCAGCCTTCTGGTCCTCCAGCATGTTGAGCTGGTTGCTATAAAGCTCGACCATTTCTTTCTGGTTTTGAAACGCCCCGATATCTCCGGCCTGAGCTGAAGCCAGATTGCGCCGAGCTTGGTCGATATCAGCATCGATATCGGGCCGTCCGATGTTCTTCAGATTGTCCGCCGCCCGGGCGACAGCGTTGTAGCCTTTCTCCCAAAAGCTCAGGTTTTCGAGGATTCTTGGCGTACGTTCGTTGATGGCGTCGGCGTATTGCTCGGTTGCCAGCTTGACCGCACCAGCATGGTCACCCTGCTTCTCCAGCGCGGCTATCTGCGAATAGACCGACGCCGTGAGGTAGTGGTATTGCTCATTGAGCGCAGCGGATGCTTTGACCGGGTCATCTGCCAGCTTCGAGAATTCGGCGACCGTTTCGCTCACAGCTTTGCCGGTCGCTTCTTGCATGGATACCGCGGCTAGGGCGATACCTACGAAACTGTCGCCTGCGATCTTTCCGTTGCCTGCCAGCAGCGCCAGAACTTCAGCGGCCTGGCCGGTCGTACCCACGGTAGCGCTGACCTGGCGGGCCATTTCGCTAAGTTGCCCGGCGCTGACACCAGCCGAGTTGCCGGTAATAATCAGCCCTTTGCTGTAGGCATCCTGCTCTTCGCTGCCTTTATAGTAGGAATAGGCGAGCGCGCCCACTGCGGCAGTGACCAGCGCGATAGGCGCCAGAATGGCAAGCAAGCCGGCAGCCGATGCTCCAGCGCCCGCCCCTAATTGAGCCACCGCACGCACGCCGCTCCCCCAGTCGCCGGAGGACAGCGCATTTCCCAACTGAACGACGTTTTCCTGAGCCTGGCGGGTACCCAGCTTCAGCTTATCGAAGCCGGTCGCCGTTTTTTCGAGCTTCGCGTAGTCCTTGTCGATCTTGCCCAGTGCCGAGTTGTACTGGTCTTGGCTGATACGCCCAGCATCGAGGTGCTTGCCCAGGTCCTCGACCTGCTTGTCGAGTTTGGCCATAGCTGCCCGGGCTGGATCGATTGCCCCCAACAGACTGTTCAGGGCCTTCTGTTCATCCAGCGTCGACTTTGCTAGTGCCACCTGCTGCTTATCCAGCTGCGCGGTGATCTTGGTGAACTCGGCTTCGCCATAAGCACCGGTCTTGGTGAGTTTCGCCAGGCTCTCGCGCTGCTTGGACAGCTCCTGCGTGGTGGTCGCGCCTTTCAACAACGACTTTTCCAGCGCCTCCATCTCTTTCATCAGGCTGACGGCGGACTGCTCAGCGCGATCACCAGCCTTGGTCAGCTTGTCGAGATCGGTCGCAGCGTTGGCGGCATCAGCCGAATCGACCTTGATGCCGAGTTCTGCAATGTTCATCGACTCACCTTGAATAAGTGCCCGTGATTACGGGCTGTTGTCGCGCGTTTCTGCCATGACCGCGATAGCTTCCGACTCCATGACGCGAATGTCATGGAACACAACAGACCGATACTTCGCCGGGATGCCGACGAGCTTCATTACATTGGGCAGAACACCGTAATCGAGGCCGGTCGCGCCGCATGCGCCTGTGCGCCACTGAGTCCCCATCGATTCCATGACTAGGAACGACGGCCAGTTGTCCGGCCAGACTTCGACGGTTTCGGCATAGTCTTCTGGCAAGAAGCCGAACATAGCCATCTGCTCGGCAGATCCTTCGGACTCATATAGCGCACGGGCAACGGCGATCAGTTTCCCAGGCGAGCCTTGCCGAAGGCTTCGCTGTAGGCCTTAACAACAGCATCCGATACACCGATACAGCTGTTCACCAGTGCAGTGATCGACTCATCATTGAGCTTGTCGTTGAAGCCCCAGGACACCACGAGGTCTTTGATCTGGTCGACGCCCTGCTCGACCTCGGCGGCAGTGACTTCTGATAGGGACGGCTCCGTTCCTTTGAAGCGATCCCCAAGGGCCTCTGCTTTTTCCTTCCAGAAATCGAACAGCTCGGCCAACTCGGTGCGGTCGCGGTACTTGAATGTGAACGGCACCATGGCTGGCTTGCCGCCCACTTGAGGGATGGCCACGTCGACGGTGAACGTCGGCTTTGGCGCTATGGAAAACTTTGCCATGGGATCCCCTTAGGCGTTGTAGCGGGTTGGACGGGAGGCGAACGACAGCGTGATGGTCCGCGTCATGATGTTGTTACGGCTCAGCGTCGGAGTCGCAGTGATAGACACGTACGCGAAGTAGTAAATTGTCGCGCCACCCGGGAGGTTCGCACGGATCAGGCGCGGCTCTTTGTCTTCGTCCGCAGCTTCAACCAGAGCGACATATGCTTTAGCCGGATCATCCGCGACTGGCAGCGTCAGGCTGCTGGGCGATTTGTTGGTGGGCAGTTGACGGTCATCGTCGTCTTCGAGGAAGCCGTAGGTGAGGAACTGTTGCTCGCCACCGTTCGCAGTTGGCTCAGTGATTTGCGAGATTTGCGTCCAACCGGAAGCCTCACGGACAGTGCCAGCGCCAGAGCCTGCCGGGTAGTTCTTCACGCTGGTGGTATCGATGCCTTCCGCAGCGAAATCTCCAGTATCCGAATCAATAACGCGAGCCGGCCGGCCGTTCAGCTTCGCCCAGGCGGAATCGATAACTATCACGTCGCCATCAACCAGTCCGTGGGCTGCAGCGGTGAGCACTGCGGGGCTGGCATTGCTGATCGCGGTAAACGCTTTCGGAGCGCTCAGGGTGGCTGCAATCTCGAAGGTGGTGCCGTTGGGAATCTTGACGCTCATGGGTTTTCCTCTTTGCAGAAATGACAAAACCCGCTCAATGACGGGTTCTGGGTTTGCCCAACGGGCTAATTCAGTTGGTGTCGGCTCGGTACAAGAACGAAACCGGCACCGTGTAGGTGGTGTCGTCGGGAATGCCGGGGCCTGGGTCTACCGGACTCATGGTCACCACGGTAAGAGTGCCTTTCGTGATTCGCTCGTACAGAGGGAACAGCGCTGCAATCTGGTCGGCTATCGCACCGCCCGCGCCGCGGTACTTGCCAGACGGGGTCACGATGCTGACCTGAAACACTCCGGTGTACAGCTTGTGGTCACCGGCGAGCGTGTTGCTCACGGTGTCGGCTGGCAACGTGTAGGCCTTCAGGTAGGTCTCCCCGTCCTTCGGTGCGTAGGCCTCGTTTTCGACCACCACTTTCAGCGGAACCGGCAAGGCTTTCGCCCAGGCGATCAGCCTGGCCTCGTAGATCGAAGCGATGATGTTGTGGCTCATACCTGGTTGTTCCTGATGGCCTCCTGCACGATCTGCTGGAAGCGAGCCACTGTGATACGCACCATGCCGCCGGGCGCTTGGGTCGAATGCCCGAACTCGAGCGGAATCGCATACGGCAGGTTGTTGATGAGGTACGCGGTCTGCCCGGCGGTGAAGTCGCTCACGGCTGAAACCAGCGCGGCAATCGTCTCTTGGCCACTGGGGTCAACCTCGTCGAAAGTGACGTTCTCTACGACATCAATCGAAAGGTGCCAGTTGGCCCGGAACCGCCCACCGACATATCCTTCTGGTGCAATGATATCCATGCCGTCGTTCAGCTTTCGGCCAGGCTTGAGTCGGCCCGCCTTGGTCAGGTTCGCGGGATCGCTGCGCAGTTCGCTGTTGTGATCGTCGACCGCTTTGTTGTACTGGTGGGCCACGGTGTTCTGCGCCCATATCTCCGGGTTAGCCACCGGCGACATGCGGATAACACTACTTCCGACTTCGATGATGATCTCGCGCAGGCTCGCGTCGATGGCTTCCGTTGCCTGGGCTGCGAACTCGGCAAGGCTCAGCGCGAAACTGCCGGATTGTCCGGCGCCGGCGCGGCTCACGACCGCACCTGCAGCTCGTAAAGTATTCGCGCCCCGGCAGGATTGATCTCTTTCAGCGGAGGGACGATTGAACAGGTGCGACCTTGAACAATGATTTTGTTCAGCAGATCAGGCGCCCATTCAAGCCCCTGCGCGGCAATCTTGAGCTTCTTGTCGCCCTGCTTGATCAGGCTGTTGTTCTGGAATTCTTGACCGGTGAAGTCGAGTAGGATGCCTTGAGCGGTTTGCTCAGTGATGGTATCTGGCGGCGCGGTACCAGTTTCCGGGTCGTACTCGCCGACAGTGATTGCCCGGATGACCACTGGCTGACCGAGCTCTGTGATTAAATCTAGGGTGGTAGCGGCCATTTCATCGTAAAAACTCAATTCCACTCTCCAAGAGGTACGCATGACAGGTTCAAGCGGATTACAAAAATTGAAGAATTCTGTAGATGATCTGAAGCACGCTATGGCGAACAACCATGGAAATATTCCCGCCAAAGCACTGACAGTTAAACGGTTGCTGGCTGAAGAGATCGCCACGTCCCCCCTAAAAGATCAGTACTTAGAGATTTATGACGACTGTTTCCCTCATGGAGGCTCCCCTAACATTGACCTTTTGGATGAGCTTACGAACGGCGGTATGACCAAGAGATTGCCACTCACCGGTAAATATTGGTCCAGTAAGTTAGAAGAGGCCCTTGGGCTCTAAGCCCTGACGGCGAAAAGCCCCCGCTTCTGGAGATAGTCTGCAAACTGCGTTGCGCTCGGCCGATCCGGCGCCGCCGGCAACAGCCGCCCGCTGGTGTTAGGGATCGTCGCGTACTCGCGAGTTACCGCCCCCTCAACACGCTCGAGTGTCACCGCGCCTTTGCGCTTCTCGACGGGGTCGATATCGTCCTGATGGATCTCCGCGGCTAGTGCCATCTGTCCGTACTGGATGCGCGCCGGCAGGTAGTTGTCTGGCTTGATCTCCTGATCCAGCTCTACGCCGCGGCGCGGCCAGGCCAGAGCCTGCTCGCTATTGGTCTTCCGCCCTTTCCACGTCATGCCATCCATCGCCAGAGCGGCCCGACGCAGCAGCGCTTCCTGTGCTGGCATATCCGCCGGGATGGTCGCGCCGAACTTCACGGCGTACATGGCCAGGCCTTCGGCGGATGCGTAGCTTTCGGCGTCGGTCTTGCCGGTACCGTCCTCGATGATGAGAGTCATGAATCAGCTCGCTGTGGTGTTCTGGATCGGATGCCACGTTACCGGGCACCCGGATTGTTACGCCTGCTGCAGATCAGCAACTGCCTTTTCCAGCGATTCTACCGAAGCATTCGCCCGATACGTCACGCTGGCAGCGTCGAGCTGCGCCTTGAGGCTTGCGATCTTCTCGGTATTGTCGACGGGCTCCGCTGCCGCCTTGAGGCGTTCGACTTCAGCGCGGAGCAATTCGACCTCGCCCGCCAGAGTATCGCGTTCACCCTCGATGGTGACGACACCTTCATGGATGGCTTTCAGAGCATCGAACAAGCGGATCGGTAGTTCGCCAGCACCCGGATGTTCAAGCTCCGACAGGCCTTCGGCGGCGTCGATCAGCAACACGATGCCGTCACGTTCTGCGTTCAACTTGTCGATCAATTCCTGTAACGCAGCGCCGTCAAAATCAACGCTGTCGGCGATCAGCAGCACCGGGGCCGAGTCGACCTGTCGCAACGTAACTTCTGGCAGATCCTCAGCCTCATCATCGCGGCTTCCGGTGGCGTTCGCGTCGACAATGCGCAGACCGTTTTCCTTGGCCAGCGCCTTCACATCTTCTTGGTACTGGTGGAATGGACCAGGCAAGTACCAAATATTTTTTTGGCTCATGATCATTACCTCGCCGAGCCGGGCACGTCGCCCGGCTCAACATTCAGGAGTTACTTGGAAGCGTCACCGATCAGAGCCACACCGGCGGTGTGCTTGATGCTGGTGGCAGTCTTGTCCCAGTTGGTACCGGTCGCCAGTTCGGCGTCGGTTGGCGACTTGCCGCCGGTGGTTGTGTCCCAGGTGTAACCCTTCAGACCCAGACCGAAGGTGTAATCGGTTTGGAGGGTGGTTTCGATACGCTCCTTGCCGTTGGTGGTCTGGACGTTGCTGATGATGTCGCGACCGTCGTGCACCAGCGCCGCGCCCTGCACCAGGGACAGGATGATTTCCTTGTTTGGGGTGCCGGCCTGCATCAGCGCCGGGGCGTCCGTCACCACGGAGATCTTCCCGAGGATGTCCACGACGCGGACGTTCCCCGCCTGGAATAGCTGCTGCTGGTTCGCCAGGTTCTGGCCGACCAACTTGTGGTAGCTGGTGCCCTGCATCACCTGGGTGACCAGGTTCTGGCTCGCGTCGCCGAACTTCGCATGAGCGTTGTTCAGACCAGCGTAAGTGATGCCTGCGGTAGCCGACACGTCGTTGACAGCGGCGGCCTGGGTAGTGATCGCCGCCACCAGGGCAGCAATCGCGGTGTTCAGCTGGTCCTTCAGGAGAATTTCAGCGAAAGCACGGCTGGCGACTTCGATGCCTTGCGCAGTTGGACGCTCCAGCCAGGTCATCTGCGATGGCTCGTAGCGGATCGGACCGAAGCCGCCGGCTACCTTCACCGAAGTGTTCTTCAGCTCGGTCAGGTCGGTGGCAGCGACAGCGGCGTTTGCGCTGTAACGATCCACGCGACGCTGGGCAGCGGCCAGGGTCTGGAAGAACGACTCTTGAAGGAAGTCGCCCGTGAAGCCATCCGGAGACAGCACGATTGCACCGCGGCTTGCAGCGTTGAAAGCGGCGAGATACTGATCCAGCGTCTCGAGAGTCGCCGGCATGATGTATTCGTTGAAAACCTGCATTTGCGACAGGGACATGAGTTATTCCTTACGATTGAGGGAGATCCGGGAACCGGCTCGCGATTGCGGCCGTGCGTTCCTCTTTGGTGCCGCCGATTTTTCCTTTTGCGGCCCCGCCGCCACCTCCAGCACCAGCAGCCCCGCCGCCCGATGCCTTGCTACCCGCGATCAACGGCGCGAACGCCGTGTCGTTTGCGAATTCTGCTTTCAGCTCATCCAGCGTTGCCGCCGAGAGTTTGCCCTGCGGATCGAGGACGACCACAACAGGCTTCCCGTCGCGCTGCTCGACGCCAAGGCGGCGCTCGATGTGCGGCAACAGGGCTTTGGCGCTGCCCGGGATTGCCAGGGCGGACGCGATATCGGTAGCGGTACGGCCAACGGTCAGATCCCGGATCTGTCCGCTCAGCGTTCCACGCTCCTGCTCCAGCATGCCGTTCAGCTCAGCTTCGCGGCGGTTGTATTTTTCAGTCCAGGATCGTTCGAGTTCTTCGACGTTGCCGGACTTGCGAGCGGCTTCTTCGCGATCGAGGCGGGCCTGTTCCTCGGCATCCTTGCGCGCCTTGTCGGCGGCCTTCTTCTCGTCCAGCAGTTCCTGGACCTTGGACTTCAGTCCGGATACGTCTTCTTGTTGCGGCAGACCTTCAATACCGAGGACAAACTTGCCTTCCTTCTCGGTGTAGAGCGATTTAACGGAGTCATCGAGACCGTCAAGAGTGTCCAGCTGATATTTCAAACCCATTTGCTTGTCTCCCAGAGACGATTTGCAGGGCCGGCCCGCAGATATGAAAAAGCCCCGTCATTGGCGAGGCCTGTTTAAATCGTTGGCATAAAAAAACCCCGGCGGATGCCAGGGCTTGATTCGAAACATGTAGACCCTTCGGGTCATTCCTCCTGATCGATCTGATCAAGAAAATCAACGTCATCGTCTTCTTCGTCAAAAGCTGCTTGAGCGTCTTCTTCAACCCATGACTCGTCATCATGGAATTCATGATCGAGCAGGTGGTCGTGCTCTGGCTCTGGAATATCTCGCTCTTCGCTCATGACTTACCGAAACAATAATAGAAAAAACGGACTGTACATGCAGAACCCCGTCCTCAGTCAACGATCACGCGACAGCTTGACGCTTTCTCCCAGAGACAGGCATGCAGGAACTGCCTGCGGGTGATAGTGATGCTCGACGCCCGGTTGGTCGCCGTAGTCAAATGTCCGCTTGCACGATGGCATACGCCTGATGTGATATTTGCGGTGAGGTGGAAGAATGACAGTCGGAGATTCGGCAAACATAGCGGCAGCATTTGCGGGCGCCCTATCTGCTTTTTTTGCTTTTTTGACTATACGAAAAAGTGTCAATGAGAGACGCGATGACCGCATGTTGAGTTACGCAGTTAAGACTCTCGAGCGCGCGTATGAATCCCTTGTCGGCAATCCTCGTTCTGTGCCACCCCCAGCAGACCGGCTCGCATGGCTAACAACAGCGAGGCTGCTTGAGGACTACAAGAGAGCAAAGGTGCGTATACGTGACAAAGTAGCCCTTGAAGAGCTTGAAGGTCATGAAGAGCACTGGCGACACCAGTTCTATCTAGCCCTATTGCCTCTTGAACGCTGTCAGCCTGGATTTTACTCGGGTTCAGCAAACTCAAGGCATTTGGACCAAATCCCAAAGATCACTGCAATCATCATTCATGCATTCGCAAGCTGGCCTGAAGACAAGGTCGATCCGCTGGATGCCTACAAAAACCAGCAAGACGCTGTGGATCGTCTCGGTGTCAGTAAAATGTGGATAGGACTTCGTCACTATCTCAACATCCTCTGACTACACGCATCTCAATTCAGCCCAGCGCGCTCGAACGCCAGAGGCTCAAGCGCCTTCATCTGCACAAGGGTCAGAGGTGAAAAGTTGCGATCAAGCTGCAGCTCAGCAAATCGCTCGATGCTCAGCCCGCCTTCTCGGAAAAGTTTTGCCCGAACCGGCCCGATAGCCTTGTCCTGAAACGCCGATGGCTGCTGCTTAAGCCAGGCGTAATAGCTGAGGTCTGCCCTCACCTGCTGGGCGCCGCCGCCAATGGATGCCCGCGTGGCATCCTTGGCGAACAGCGCGCTGAACCGGGTCACCGCCACCACCGTCGAGCGACAGTTGATGTGGATCGGAGGCCTCGGCCCCTCAGTCAGCTTGAAGCGGCGCTTGTCGAGCGTTCGGCACTGGCTGGTCGTCTTCGTGTCCAGCGTACTAACCCACTCCACCGACTGTACGACATCGGAATTCTCTTTCAGCGTCTCCATGCGCGCTTGGGTCGCGACGTGCTGCACTGCCGTACGAACGATGGCGCCGGCATTGCGGTTGGTCGTGGCCAGGATGCCGTCGTTGTACTTGAGCGCCTTTGTGCCGCGAATGTTCTTGATGATCTGGAAGTTGGTTTGGCCTTCGAAGAAGCCCTGCCGGATCGCGCCAGTGAGGCGCTGCCGCTCTGTGGTGGTGAAGCCATCAATGAACGACTTGAGCAGCTTCCCGCCGTCCGCACCACGCACGCTGAGCGGATTGGTGAGGATGGCAGCACGGATTGCAGCAGCACCTGGCACTGCGGCATCAAAGGACACGCTAACTGGCGCCGCCCGAGTCAGGCTGGTTGCCTCGAACTCGGCCTCATAGTTGGCGATATCCACCAGGTCGAGGTTCAGCTTCTCGCTGTACCGATCGAAGATCCCCAGCAGCAGGCTGTCGACTTCGCTCAGCCGTCGCTCCAACCGAGCGACGGTGTAATCCGTCAGGTCGGCCCGAGTCAGCCGCTCACGAATCGAGCGGTCGATCTCCTTTAGGAAAGGCCCGAACTTGGCGACCTCCCCTGACTTCAACTGCTCGAGGAAGACCGCGTGCCGGATAGTGGCGTCAAGGATTGCTTGGTTTGCCGACATTTGCTTTCACCTCATCGTCGTCCAGGTCGAGTGCCGGGGCTTCAGTCTCCAGCTCGTCGCGGATCTCGTCGTCGGTCTTCTCGGGATCAATCACCCCGCGATCGCGCAGGTACTGCCAGAAGTCAGATGACGGCAACTTGCCGCCCTGCACCGCGTTGAATAAACCGGTGAGGATCGTTGCGTCCAATGTGATCTGGCTGAAGTCCTGATTGAGTTTGTAGAGCGTTTCGCCCTGAGCATTCACGAAATCAGCCATCCAGACCAGGCACTGGCTGTAGGCCTCGCTGACGTTGCTCACCACCAACGACAAGACGCTGTGTTCGGCGGCGCTCTCGTTGTCAGCTTGGGTCGCAGTCTTCACCGCGCTGCCCCGTTCGATCAGCCGGGCGCCGAGGGACACCATGTCCTCTTTCTTGGCATCCATGGCCTCTTTGACAAGCGTGTTCGGTTCAGGCTGAGCAAAGCCACACGAACCGTTGGCCGGGAGCGTCAGGGGCGCCCGAGAACCGACATAAATGCCGTTCGCTTCCAAGTGATCGCGCCAGGCCTCATCAAGCCCGGAAATCCAAAACTGTGGCTGTCCGGAGAACCACACCGAGTCCTCGTAGTCCGCACTGTTGCAGTAGTGGCCGATGTTCAACACAGCCATGTCATACAGCGGCGAATCGTCGATGCTGGTGTCGTTGTTCTCGCTGCCCAGAAACTGGAACGGGATCAACTTCCACGGTTGCCCAAGACCATTCAATGGCGTGAAAGGCGGAGTGATCATCGCAGTTTCGCTGCTGCCCTCTTGCCAGACTTCCTGCGTGTAAACGCCGGCAACGTCCAGGCGCAGCACCCGATATTGTACGACCCGCTCACTGCCGAAGCCGTCATCGGTATCGATGTCCACCTCTTCTCGCAAGACAACCAGGCTCAGCAGGTGCTGACCTCCGACCTTGCGAGTCTTCCAGTTCCTGATGGACTCGGCCGGGTAGCTGGCAACACTTGCCCGGGCACGGCCTGCCTGCTCGTCGGCCTTGCTCACAGTGCCGGCCTTCACGGCGGCGTAGTCCACTAGCAACCCGTGACGACCGACTTCGAGCAGATGCCCAATGACCGATTGCGACTGTTGGTAGACGCTCACGCCCTGCCCGTCGATATCCTTCGACACATAGTCGAGCGCGCCAGGGACAGTCAGTGTTGGCCAGGTGCGAAACACCGCACCCACCAGGCTGTTTTTAGTTCTCCCGGTGGCGTTGTAGAAGACGGCCCGCTGCTTGTAGCCCTTGTAGCGGGCGATGTTCTCCGGGCTGGTGTCATGTTCGTTGGGCTTCGGCAGGTAAGCATCGCCGCGGGCCTTTACGGTTTCGGAGCCCTTGCACACGTCTCGCACCAGCCGCCAACGGGACTGTGCCACGTCGTACTCCGGGCGGGTGTAAGTGACGTCTGCCATTAGCGTGCGAATCCCATTTTGATTGATTTGACCGGCTTCCTTGCGCTCTTGGCGACAGCGAAGTACCGGAATCCGTCTGAGCCGTGAGAGGTCCAGTCGTGAAGTGGTTTGTCTTTCCAGCAGCCGCGCTTGTCGTCCCACTCCTTGCGGTAGTTCTCAAGGCAGGCGATGCCCTTCTCGCACTTGGATTCGTCGAACACACATTTAGGCAGGATCTCGCGAGCCTGCTCAATGCCGTCGTTGATGCCGAGCTTTGGGACCACCTGAAAGGTCATGCTGTATTTCTGGCCATCGATGTCGTAACCCTCGCGGGCCAGTTCTCGGCGAGTCTTGGCATCGCTGCCGAACTCCCGGTTGTCGATGTCGTGCGGCCCCCAGTGCTCGGAATAGGTGTAACCCTTGTCCTTGAGCACCTTCATGTAATGCCGCAGACCTTCGCCGCTGTTCTCGTAGTAATCGATGATGTGAAACTCTTCACCGACCTGGCGCACGAACCAGATGGCCGTGGAGTCGCCGACGCCGATGTCCCAGAAGGTCATCACCGGCAGGTGGCTGTTATTCGGTATCGCCCCAATGCGCTGCTGGGCATAGAGCTTGGTCAGCTGCTGGGCGTAATAAGCGCCTTCGACTGACTGCTGGAAGGCTTCGACAGGGATAGACGGGTATTCCCGCTTCATATCGTCGCCGAGCGTCTTCTCCTTGGCCGCATACCAGGCGCGCTGACCGTCGTTCGTGACGATCCCGTGTTTGGCCTGCATCTCGTTGAAGTAATCAGTCAGGCGCTGCGGAATGACCACGTCAGTCGAATCAAGCGAGTAGGCCTTGTTCTTCCACCAAGAGAAGAAAAAGAACTTCCAGTCGAGCAGGCCCAAGGGAACGCCGGCGAGTTTCTGGCGCTCAGCACTCTGCGAGTAATCGAAGAAGTAACCCGCCCTGCCCTCCGCCGTCGATTCAATCGTAACGAAACAGTCGGTGGCCACAGCCTCAAAGGCGCCGGTGACAATCTCGCGGGCCTTGTGCGGAAACTTGGCGCAGATCTTCCCGAACTCGGACACATGCAGATAACGCAGTGTGCCGCCCCGGAATGACGTGGAAACGTAGAGCGATCCGCCCTTGCTGAACACCAACTCGCCCGCGGCGTCATTGCTCGCCGGGTTGGCTGCGCGGATCTCGGCCGGCAGGTTGTCGTAGGCGTACTTCACCTTCTCTCGGAACAGGCGCTTGGCGTCGTTCAGGGTGTGAGCGATCAACGCGCACTTGGCCGACTCGAACAGCGCCGCGTCCAGCTGGATGATGCAGCACTCAGTGGTGAAGCCGAGCTGACGAGCCTTCAGGATGATGTTGCGCGTGTGCATCCCATCGAAGTACTCGATCTGTTCGTCCGTCATCCGGAAGCGGACCTTCTTGCCCTGTTTGTCCGTGATGAAGTAGAGGTTATTCAGGCGCCATCGCTTGTCCCGGAGCAGCCTCAAGTGCTCGGGCTTCATGTCAGGCTTCCTTCGATAGTTCGTCCATCATGTTCGACAACTCGTCGGCATCATTGCCGCCGGCTTTCGTGTCCAGGTCGTAGGCTTGGCGCTCCAGGGCAACCAACGTTTTGAATGTCTCGACCAATTCCTTCATGGTCTTGGTCCGGGATGGCAGCGCGCCGATTTTGTTGGCCAGCGCCAGCATGTCAGCCATCGCCTCGCCGTCTTCGTGATCGCCTTCCTTGAACTGCTTGATCAGCGACTTGATCGTCCCTTGCTCATGTGTGAGCGATTCCAGTTCATCCAGCAGCTTGTTGGCCAGGCGCCGAGACCTACCGATGTCAGTCCGGTGCGCCATCCTGATGTCAGCAATGACCTCAGCATTCGCCTCTACGATTCCACGCTCGGTTGCCAGCGTCTCCGTGGAAACCTTGTTGGAAACCTCTCGTTTGGAAACCAGCGAATCGGCCTTGACCTTGATCTTGGCTTTTAGGTCTCGCTCCCAGCCGTCAGTCTTCGATCGCTTGTTGATTGCTGTGTGAGAGACGCCACATGATGAGGCGATTTCGCGCACCGAGAGCAGACCAGCCCGGAAGAGCTGTTCGATGCGCTCCCAGTCGGGCTGCTTGGTTGTCATCGGATATCTCTGAGACTTGAAAAAGTGGCGGGTTGTCGGTATCTGTCTAAAACCTTTCTGAGATCAGCGCAGGACTTAAAGATGTCTGACCCAAACATTGAGCGCTTCGATCAGCTCACAGGTCTTGTTTTCTCTAAGCTATACGGCAGCTTCCCAATCCCGATTGATCTGTACGTCATGGACTTTAAAGCCGCCCTTTTTTATGAAAAAGAGCTCACCGAAGATGATAAGTACCTGGGCGGTGAGCCGTTTTATTTCTTCGAAGCTACGATTGCGTGGCTCATTGAGTCGGGATACATAGTTGAGCGCCACAAATCCTCGTATGCGTATAAATTTGAAGACTGCACGCTCACAGCGAAAACCCTAGAAATACTGAAAGCCACACCATCAACCCTTTCAGGTGAAAGCATTGGGGCCAGCCTCCAAGCCGCAGCGAAGGGTGGCATGGTCGAGGCGATCAAATCTTTAGCCAACGACGCGCTGAGCAAAGGGTTGGGATTAGCCACAAGAGCCGCAATTGACCTAGCGAATACCTAGTGTCTTGATTAACTCAGCATCCGCGTCGTCTCGCTGTGCGCCTGGCCATACAGCAACGCGACGATCAAACCCTGAGGCAGACCGGCAGCCTTGGCAGCGTCAACCGCTTTGGCGATCGCGCTATCTAGTTCGGTCAGAGCCTTGTTGATGTCGTTACTCAATGGGAGCGCGTGGTGCAGGCGGGTTACATTGGTCATGCGCCCTCACTGTCTCGAAGTTGAAAAGGTTGCTGGATACCGGTATTGATGACGCTCCAACACTCACGGAGCAGAGATATGAAATTCAAAGTGAAGGCGTACTACAACCATCAGAAACATCGGGCACTCGCCATTCCTGAAGACAAGACACTCGACAATCTTTCTGACGACACTCAGCGTTGGATTGGCCCAGAGGTGACAGAAGACATCAAAGAGCTGGATACTTCAGAAAAACTCTTTGGGTTCGACCCTCAAACGGTCTGGGATGATTTCCAGACAAAGGGATTTTCTACCTATGAGATCACAGCCACAGTAAAAGTGATCGACAGGTAAATCTCATGTCGCGACACGATTTGATGATTCGCGAAACGTGTCGCGGATTACTCAGGCTTGCGGCTTGGCAACTTGAAGTCAGTCACTCGGTCAGCGATGTTGCGGATCTTCTCCACACCCAAGAAGCCAACCCAACCACCGGCAAAGGTGGCCATGCTCTGGGGTAGGCCGAAGAAATCCAGACCGCTGATGATGGTCAGAGTCAGACCTCCGCAGATCGCCCCTTCCACCAGCATCTGGCGCCGCGTGCCTCCACCATAGGTGATGCGCAGAACCGCCATGGCACAAGACAATGCAGCTGCGTAGAAAATTGGCGAGTGCTGGCTCAACCACGCAAGCGCTATCGCCCAGGTGTCTGGTTTGTCTGGCATGTTTGGCATCTCGGTTCCTCCCCGTCAGGGAGCTTGGGATAAAAAGGCTCGCTCGGTAACGGGCGCATGGCACCGTGCTATCGTCATAGTCCCTATAGCAACGACGATGGACCGCACCATGGGAAATTTCGTGATTACGTTCAGATTTAAGTCTGATGCGACCTACCAGAGTCGATATGAGTCCTTCGTGAAGAAAGTTCACGAAATTGCTAGTACTCATCCGTGGGCTGAAACGTCTTCGTTTTATGCTCTCGAGGCGAATGAGACAGCAGAAAGCTTGTGCAGCAGGCTGTACTTGGAGACGGAGTTCGACTCAACTAAAGATCTTTTGCTTGTCGTCGACACGAAGAGACAGGTGAAGGCTACAAAAGGTGAAGTTCAGTTCCCGACACTTCTCAAGACGGGGTTAGGCTTCTAGCAGAAAAGTTGGCTTCAATTTCAGAAACGCGCGCCTCATACCGGACGAGAGTTTCCCGATTGTGGCGCAGCGCTTCTGACAGCTGACTTTCTTTCGCGACGGCCTCTTCGTGCATTAGCGACACCTGCACCAGCTTCGCTTCCTGTGCGATGACCGACTCCACGGCTTGGCGATACTCGCTTTTCATTTCGTCCTCCAGAAACGAAAAAGCCCCTGCGAATGCAGAGGCCTGAATAGGTTCGCGCGTCTTTCCGCGCTGTCCGCCGAAGACCTGCCCTGCGTCGACGCCCCTTTGCATCGATCCCGCAGTCCAGTCTCGCGCCACTCTGGAGCATGTACGGCCAGGGTGCGCGGGCTGCCGGTGTTTTCTCGTAGCACTGCACTACCGGCTTATCAGTGTCCAAGCCTCCCCGAAGGCTGCCTTGCCTACAGGTAAATTCGAGACAATAAAAAACCCGCACAGGGCGGGTTTAAAAGAAACCCCGCTCTAGGCAGGGCTCTGTGAGCCGTTAGGCTCAAATCAGACCGGCAATGATGAGGCTGGAGACGAGACCGGCACCGACAGCGTGAATCGTGTTAAGAAACGCCATGTCAGTTTTTTTCACCATCTCGTTATCCTCCTTCGTAGTCGAGGCCGCTACGTTCGGCTCTTGCACCTTGAGATACAGCAGGTTTACAGCTACCAATGCCATGAATCCTACGGTGCCGGCTACGACTCCAGCCACAACAACGGATGCCGCTGCTCCAGGGAGATGTTTTGTCGATCCCTAACGCGCAAGATCGACAGGATGGGGGAATACTCTCTCACTTTCTCACTCGACGCAATGGCTATTTGCTACGCCGCGCAACTTTCAATCAGACCCTCTGAATCGAGCAGCTCCTGAGCAGCAGTAAGCGCTTCGTTCACCTGGTCATCCAGTACCTTGCGGATGTTCGAGCGCCACCTGTACCGAGTCGATTCCGGCTTGCCGTCGTTGTCCCAGTTGGTGATGTCATACCAGGCAGCAGGCAGGACCGCGGCGGATCGCTTACCCTCTGTACCGGCCACTTGCGGGATCGCCCAGGTCAGTACAGCGCATTCCCGGAATCGCTGCGGTGCTGGAGACTGCGTCGTCTTTATCAGCTCAAGGATCGCCCCGTGCTTGCGCTCATCATGGGTGGAGTACTTCGCCACCAGCGCCCGCCAGTGCACCGCCGACAGCGACTTGTGCAGCCGACCGAACACCCAGCAGTCAGTGAGGAATGCTGCCTCCTTACCGACGATCTCCCCCTTCTGCTTCGCGCATTGCACCCTGGGCTCAAAGTCGCAGCCGCCGGCGGAATTGATGGTCTCGGCGGCGAGCGCCCGAACAACTGCGGATACCACGTTGCGATATGTCATGCCGCTCTTCCCTTCAGCTCTCTTGTCTTTGACCGGTATTCAGCCTTGATGGCCTTGATCTCTTCGATGGTGTACTTGCGCGCCGCATGCGGCCCTTCGATCCAGGCGACTTTCTCAGCGCCGATTCGCTGCACCAGGCGAATGCGGTACTCGACCGCGTTGCCGGACAGGTTCCGGTTGCACTTCACGCATTGCCGGTGGATGTTCAGCGGCTCGAAGCGCAGCTCCGGACAGGCGCCCACAGAACGGTAGTGCCCGGCGTCCCAGCGGCTGCCGGTCATGAGGTCGTTGTCGCTCGGCATCGAGTCGCAACTGATGCACGGCAGTTGCGCGTCACGCAGGCGCACATACTCGTTCACCGCGGCCTGGGCTTCGCGCAGGTGCTCTGCCCTGCTCTTCAGCTTCTCTTTGCGGACTTTGATCTCCCGGCGTTCGCGCTGATCAATGGCTTTCCGGGCTACTTGCTGGTTGGCCGGCTGCTTGGCCAAGTCCAGCGCGCATTTCACGCTGCAAGCCTTCTGGGTCGAAAGAGAGGGTCGGAACTTGCTGCCGCAAGCCTTGCAACTCTTCTGCTTCACTTCCTTGATCGCAGTCCTCACGCGGCCTCCTCGCTAAGCAGGTCAGTAAAAACCACGCCATGGCCAGTGAAGTAGGCAGCCATGCGGTCGGTGTACTTAATGCCCTGGGAACGGTTGAACAGGCTCGTCACCGGGAACCCATCAGGGCCGAACAATTTGCAGCCACCCATCATGGACAGCTTCACTTCATAGGGAAGATGGCGCATTACGCGGTACCACTCCGCCTGAAACCCGGCATCCTCGTTCAGCAGGATCTGTACGCCGAAGTGCAGCTTGCAGTAGCGCCTGGCGTCAGCCTCATCGCCGATCTGGGTCATCTCCGCGATGCGCTTATACATTCCGAACCACAGTCGGTTCTGATCCAGAGTGCGGTCCTTGCCCGGGCGAAGGCTGACCACGACGAACTTCTTGTCGCGGAACATGGTGCTGAGTTTGGTGATGGCCTCGGAAAGTTTGACCTGGCTGTTGACGCTAATTTTGTCGGTCATGACGCTGCTCTCTTTGCTTCCAATTGTTCGGCCTGGTGAACCAGCAGTGCCCGGCGATCAGCCAGCTCGTTGGCCGCTTGAATTCGCAGTTCTGTTTTTTTCTCGGCCGACGCTCTCCGCATGGCGAGCATCGAATCCTTCACGGCCGCGAGCTTGGCGCGCAGCTTCGGTGCCGGCCGAGTTATCGTGCCGGTGATCAAACCCGCCAGGGCACGGCCATCCTCGGTGACAGGCTCGACACTCAGCTCTGCCAGATACTGCTGAGCACGATCCTGGGGAATGCGCCGCATCTGCGCAGCCTTGCTGATCGCCTGCACACGGCGATTGGCGTCGAAGCCTACAGACACGTGCCAGTTGACCTGCTTGTTGTCCTCCCGGGCCTGGCCGACCAAGCGCTCGTAGGCGCTGTTGAACGCCATGCGCGCGCCGACCTTATCGCCAGCGTCGAGGACAGGTTTCGCGGCAGCCAGCGCCAGTTGAATTTCGTCGGTCAGCACCACCGTTTCGAACTCGTCGTTCAAGGTCATCGCGATAGCCCAAGCCTCATCCTTACCCGGACGGCCGTCGGCGGCCTGGACGCGCTGCAGGATGTCGGCCATGGCCAATTTCCCTTTCACTTCGAAGCGGCACGCCTTCAACGCCGCCTTCACGACAGGCACGGAGTAAGCGCACAGGTCTTCAGCCATCATTGCCGCAGTACCTGGGTTCATCTCCTGCCCCATGGCCTCAGCGGTGGCGCAGATCGCTGCCGCCAGGCCGGCAACCTGCTGGTCATTCATCTCAAAGGTATTCATTGCGTGCCCCCGCCTGTCGCTTGGCCAGAACCATCTGAGCTGCCTGCTCGGCTGCCGATGCGTTCGCCTCGGTGCGCTCCAACTGGCGCGCTGTGGCGCCGTTGATGCGCTGACCGGTCACCCACTGGGTGTGATAACTCTCGGCGTTGGCCAGCAGTTCGTTGAGGCTGTGGCACTTGCGGAGGACGGCAGCATCGCTGGTCTTCAGGAAGTGAGCCGCGACGTGATGGGCGACATCTGCGCCAAGGCGGTCAACGAGTTGGCCGAGCTGACCGCCTACCTTGGCGTTCCACACCGGCCAGGTGCTGTAGCGTTTGCGGTAGGCCATGGCGTAGTTCGCCCAGGCCTTGAAGGTTTTGCAGGACTGGTCTTTTGGGCCTGGCATGTCGGCGGGAATCTCAACCCGGGGACCGTCGGTACGATCGACCACCAGCACCAAATTGCGGGCCGGCTTGCCCGGGCCGTCTTGCAAGTCCTGACTGGTATCCTGATTGGTACCCTGATGATTGGTATCCTGATTTGTCGGAGATTTTTCCGACCCTGCCTCGGATTTTTCTCCGACCTTGCTCGGATTTTTTTCCGAGGTAGATCGGATTTTTTTCCGACCCTTGTTCTCTGGTGGGGTCGGATATTTTTCCGACCCATCAAGCTTCTGGTTCCACTCGATCGCCTTTTCGGTCAAGCGAAACAGTGTGATGTTCGAGGTGCTGGAGAGCTCAATCAAACCGGCTTCTTCCAGGGCCTTCAGCATGCGGTAAGCGGTGTCCGGCTTATCAGTGAGCAGCGGCAGCTCCTCGATGATCTTGGCCTTGCTCAACGCGAAGAAGATCCCGTCGTCCGTCTTGATTGGCTTGGTCCAGCTCGGGCAGCCGTAAACGAAGGCGAACAGCAGGGCCTGCTGCGAGTTCAGCCCCCACTCCAGCGCCTTCACCTGGTTGATCGTGACGGTGTATTGCATGTCAGGCCTTCCCGACCAGTTTGGCCAGTTCGAGGAAGCGATCGACGTACCAGTGAGGCTGCGTCTCGCGGGGGGATTGAGGGCGTGTGAGGTTTTTGCCGTAAGCCAGGCCCTTCTCAGTCACCGACCAGAAGTCGACCATCTCGTGCTTGGAGTTTTTGCGCTGGAGTTGCTTGAGGTAGCCCTTGGCTGCGAGCGCGCGGTTGAAGGCGGCGGCTGTGCTGGCGATACCGTGATCTTTAATCAGTGCGGTAATTGCCTTGGTTGGCATGGAGCTTCCACCGGCGGCGTCTGGCGCTGCGTCGACTGCGTAGCCTGGGAGGAACTTGGCGTCGAGACCGTTGTTAGCTGCGATCTGCGCCAGCATCAACATTTTGCTCGACGGAGCAGGCTTGAGCAGTCGGTCGAAGCACTCGAGGATGGCTAGCTCTCCTACGATCTTGGAGTTATTCGGCGCCTGGACGGAGAAATGGCCTGTCTTGCGAATCGTCGGCAGCACCTGGGCCACAACCCACTCTTCGAATTGCTCGGCAGCAGGCAGCTTCGACTTCATCACCAGCCGGTATAGATCGCGCTCAGGGATGATCTGTACCGCCCTGACCTGCCCTCCCATTTCGGTATGGCAGGTATTCACAGCTTTGCAGTGAGCGTTGATGGCTTTCGAGGTGTTGGCGTAGCCCAGGGCTTCAGCAACATCCTTGGCGATGAACCAAGGCTCACCGGTGCCGTCGTCGATAACGCGGACTAGAAGGCCGTGAAAGATGAATGGGGTCGCGGTTTGAGTGCGCGACACGTTTTCAGAATTTACAAAACGTGTCGCGACATGGTTCGGGGTATTGCTTGAATTGGGTTGGCTCTGCATAATCCGCCTCATTGAGTGGTATCGAATTAGCCGGGGCGCAATCCCGGCTTTTTTGTGCCTATGATTCAGGCGGCCTTCACCGATGCATCCATCACGTCCAGGCTTTGCCGGACATGGTTGATCTCTTGGCGAATCAAGGATTTTTCGAAGGTGCTGACATGGTCGTCGCCGAGTGCTTCGTGCACGGCGATAGTCAAATCAGCCACTTCCTTGCCGACATTGATCAGCGATTTGGTGAGTGCCTGAGGCTGGGGAGCAGACTTGGCGACCAGGTCGAAGCCGAATTCATTTGCGAGCGCTGCTAGAGGCCGCATGTCTCCCGTGTGCAGCAAGATCCCGAACAAGTGCTCCACGGTAAGGTGGTGAGCATCGTTGTCAGGGTTGGCACGCTGGAGCAGGCCAACGTGCGGAACGCCCATCTTTGCCGCCAGTGCTTTGGCCTCGTTATCCAGAACAGCGCTTTGGCAGGCCCGCAGAAAATCTTCCATTCGTAAAACCTCAAATTTGTTTCCGTGGTGGCGTTACGCCAACAAAGCGATCATTTGGTCATCAACTGATCAGGGACGCATCCATGACCAATCAATCTGAATTACAAGGCGAGATAGCCGCCCTTTGCTGCCTGGTGATCGCCTTGGCTTCCACCCTTCCCTTGTCGTCTCAGCTCCGGCTTTGGCCCGCATTTGAGCGGGTTGCTGGCCCTTTCCGTGATCAACTACGCGGTGATGAGCTACGCGGTTTTGAACGCGCAACTGTCTCGCTAAGCTTGAGGCGCTGTTAGGCGGCCTGGTCTTTTTTGGTTGCTTTGAATTTGCCCTTGGAGAGGACCTGAATCTGGTATTGCCGGGATTCGGGGATGGTTTCTCCCCACATGGTCACAGCGCTCGGACGGATGCCCAGCGCCAGTGCCAGCTTTGTTTTGCTGCCGAAGAATTCGGCGACTTCATGCGTATTCATTGCGCATCCTCGTTCGAGTCTTATGTAATTTCAGCATGCTTAAGTTATAGCGTCAATGTCGTTTTTTATCTACTGCATGCTTAAATTCAGTTAACTTAATATTGAGTCCATGGAAAGACACGAACGTATTGCCCGAGCGATCGAGCTCAGCGGAAAAAAGAAAGGCGAAATTGCCGCCCTTTGTGGCGTTGCAAATTCGGCCGTCACTCAATGGATTTCGGGAGAGAGCAAAAGCCTACGCCCTGAAAACCTTTACGCGCTTGCAAAGGCAACTGGGTATCGAGCCGAGTGGCTTGCTATTGGTGAAGGTAGTGAGCGTGAGGCTGAGTCAAACATCGGTGAAACTCGCCCTCAGATTGAGTCCTACCGCTACCCGGTTATCAGCTGGGTCGCCGCCGGCGCCTGGGCCGAGGCGGTTGAACCCTACCCGGCCGGCTTTTCCGATCGCTACGAATTCTCCGAATACGACTCAAAAGGTCCAGCTTTCTGGCTCGAAGTCAAAGGCGACTCGATGACCTCGCCTGTCGGACAGAGCATTACCGAAGGCACGCTGATCCTGGTAGATACCGAGGCAGAAGCCACACCGGGCAAGCTGGTAGTTGCCAAACTGCCGGACAGCAATGAAGCGACCTTTAAGAAGCTGGTCAATGATGGTGGGAAACTATTCTTAAAACCGCTGAACCCTGCCTGGCGGATTGAGCCCTTTACCGAAGATTGCCGGATTGTTGGTGTTGTGGTGCGGGCGCTTCAGAAGTTCTGACCATGCCGAAGAAGCAGCCAGATACCACTACCGCAACCGCTGCTGACATTGAGCGATCAATCCAGGCCCTGAACAAAATGGCTGAACGTTTATGGGGAGATGGTCGAGAAGCTGAGGCGAAAACCCTCCTCGATGCCCTGGATGCATTGAACCGGGCGCTGGACCGGATCAGGATTGGCGAAAGCCGCAGGGTTCTTCATTGAAGACCGCTGTGGACTCATTGAATCGGTTCGGCACGCAGTGAGGATTTGTAACCGATCTGGAGGATTGAACGTATGGCTCACTCACTTCAATACCAGATAGGCGAATCCGTCCGCACCATCGAGACTGAGGTCGGGAAGCTGCTTGATTTGGCTGCAACGCTAAAAGAAGCCGGGAATGAGGATTTAGCTAGATCCGTTTCGACGCAGGCGCAAAAGCTATTAGAGGCTGCAGTGGCGCTGAGAATTGCGATGTCAGGCTGACTGCATATGCTGATGAGATGAAGACGCTGGGTAGCGACAAATACCTATAGTGAATGAAATGGACGCATGACTATAATCAAGACATGAAAGAGTTAACGCTTTACCTCGACGACCTTACCCCTGGCCAACTCTCCATGAAACGGCTTGCGGATTACTTGCGCGCTTTGTCTGTGCTTTATGGCAGCGAGGAATCTGTCCATTTTGATCGTGTCGAATCTGGCTCAGCTCAGCTAAAGTCCCTCGTCGATGAAAAGGCATTCCCCTTGATAATGAATCAGGTGCGGGAGGTGTCTGGCGGACTCGGAAAAAAATCTGCAGTAGCGGCCTACAAAACCCTTTCAGGTTATATGGCACTTGACCGCACTGGTGGATCCATTAGGTCTGAGGGGGCTCAAATTTTCCAGTTCCCGCGCGTTAAGCTTGAGGAACCTCCACTTAGAATTATTAAACCGTCCAGTATCCAGGGTCGACTGTATAGCGTGGGTGGAAAGGATGAGACGGTTCCGGTCAGGATTGAAGGTGCGGACAACGAGAGCCTCCTGTGCGAGGCGGACGTGGCTGTTGCTGAACGACTTGCCCAATTTCTTTTCAAGCCAGTCCGCCTGCACGGTGATGGCGAATGGGTGCGCTCCGATGAAGGTGCCTGGAAGCTGGTAAAACTGAAAATCAGCACCTTCACCAAATTGGAGGATATCGGCTTCAAGGAAGCTATAGCCCGGCTTAAGGCCGCGGGAGGGGTGGACTGGAACGACATGTCTAGCGCCCATCCTGATATTTTGGAAACTAGGGGTTAGGCTTGAAGATCGTCATTGATACAAACGTCCTGGTCCAGATCATGCAGAACGAAGGGGCTAAAGAGCTTCGAGATCCAGAAACGGACCTGGTCGTAGACAATGCATTTATGAGAGCCCAAGCACTTGTTGAGCGAATCGAGGCGATAAAGGGTGTTGTAGTCCTGCCGGCTCCGGTACTAGCCGAATACCTGATAGGTATTCGCCATGACAGTTATCAAAAGCATCTCGATATCATCAATGGCGTTAAATGCATTGAAGTTTCGCCATTTGACCAGCTGGCTGCTATCGAGTGTGCAATGTTGGTTAGCAAGCAGGAGATGAAGCAGCTCGACCCTGACTCTACGATGGCTAAGCTCAAGTACGACCGGCAAATTCTCGCAATTTCGGTAGCGGCCGGCGCCAAAGAGATCTGGACGCACGACAAACAGATTTACAAAAGAGCTGGAACGGTCGGTATTTTGGCCAGATCCCTCTCCAGTATTGAAGCTAACCCTGAGCAGCTCAATTTCCACAGCGAAATTCAATCTCCCGACAAACGATAGCTAGCCCGGGCATGCGCCGGGCTCGTTGTTTTTGCCCCTCCGATAGTCTTCCGCAATGCTAAAGTAATGGCTCGTATACAAGGAGGCAGCAAATGAGCGCATCGGAAAAAGTTGTGACTGGAATAGGATTCCTTCTTCTCCCTGTCAATATCGTTTTGGGCATTGCTCAGATTTTAGCGATATACGGTGGCATCCAATATTGGCTGGACTGGCATTGGTTCTTTAGCTCTTTGATCGCCACAATTCTGGTGTTCTTTCTCCGAATAAACCTCCTGAACTGCGTCATCGGGGTACTGGGAGCGCACTATGCTTGGCACTGGTCTTGGGGCGCTTCAATTTTACTGTTCTTTGGAATGTTCGCCCTCACAATGGCAATTGCACTCCTTGCCGGCGCCGCAGAAAAAGCGTTTCGCTGGTGAATTGCGCTGAGGCGACTTAAGGCTCGGCCCAGCGCCGGGCTTTTTGTTTCAAGATCCGTCGCATAAAGCCGATAACCTTCTACTGCATCTCGCAGTGCATGGAGGCATGATGAAACAGATCGCAATCGCTGGGCTCGTCGCACTTCTCTCAATCATTTCAGTTTCAGCCTCGGCTTGCCCTAAGGGCACGCACCCAACGGGTGGTACGGGCTCCCACCACAAGGGTGGAACGTGTAAATGAACAAAAAGCCCGGCCTTGCGCCGGGTTTTTTCATTCTGACTCATCCTTGATTCCAGCGGACGCCTTGTAAAAATTAGACCACGCAAGGCCGCTGAATCCCAAAACCCCTGCCACAACCGTTCCGCAATCAATGAGAGCCAAGTACAGACCCGCAATCCATTGTGGAGTGTCCTTCACAAACAAATTGTCGGGCCCAAGATGCAAGCCACCCGCAATCACCACGGCAAGCGCAGCAAGCGCGAGCACAACAGTGATAACTCCCCATGCCTTCATGCCAAACTCATTAGTGTTCATTTCCCCATCCATCAATAGATGCCGAAGGTAAAGCTATAGCATGCGATCCGCAGGTCTACCTTGTGCGGGGCTGACCTTTTTTAGTTAGGGGTTTCACAAGTTTTTCACGGTCAACCGACTACGGTGATTTCAGCTCCTTCGTGATTCATTTAGCCCGCGCTCCCCACGCGGGCTTTTCTTTGCCTGCGATCTGCACACCGCGTGAGTTTGGCCGCTGAGCTACGCTTTCCCTTATGAATTGGAGGAACAGCCATGCCAGACGACCTTACCCCTGCCCTGCTCTACCGCCTGAACCAGAACATCATGGCCCTTGGCTGCGCCGTCGAAGAGATTGGCATTTGGATCGATCAGCGCGGTTCCACGGAAGTGTCCAATCGCATTGAAGATCACTTGGCTGTGATCACTGGAAACGCGGACTTCATCGCAGAAACTATCGCTGAGCTTATAGCCAGGTGTGAGCCAGAAGAAGAGAGTGATCCCGAGGATTGATTCTCTAATGGTGGCCGTGCGCCATGCTAGAGTTGACACATACGCACATGGAGGTACTGCCTTGCACTCAACTTCTAAAAAGATAGTCTTCAGTCTCGCGTGTTTCGTAGGCTTTCCCTTTGCGATCGCCCAAGCAGCACCATCAAACACAGGTATGGACGAATGCAAGCGGATAGAGGAGTCCGCGCAGATTGTCATGGAGGCCCGTCAAGCTGGTGCTCCTATGTCAAAAATATGGAAAGTTGCCGAGAATACGCATGACGATTATTTGGAGGCGATGTTCAAGATGCTCGTAAAAAGCGCGTATGAGGTCCCCCGCTTCGAGACCGACGCCATGAAAAAGAGGGCGACTGTCGACTTCCAAGACACGTATTTCTCGGCATGCATCTCAAACCTCGAAAAGAAGAAAAACCAAAAAACCTAATTCGATCGACCCAAAACAGCCCGCCCATCGCGGGCTTTTTTGTATCCGATGACCAGGCATTTACGCCATTGTCTCCAGATTCTCCGGGGTAGACGAAGGATCTATTGCAAAAGCTTTGAAGCCCAAATACTGTATATTTATCCAGTTCAAGCAAGGAGCTTTTCTATGCCCAAAATCGCGTCACCCGCAGTGTATGCCCGAGATTCCTATGAGTTGGTGGGACGGCGAATCCAGCGCCTGATTGCCGCGCCGGGCGTTCAAAAGGTCCAGATCATCACCGTCGCGCGCAACGACGATGAAAGTCCTGAAGCTTGGTGCCAAGTAATTCAAGAAATCGAGGACACGAGCGGCATACGCATAGAGCGCCTGGACAGTGACACCGTCAGGATCGGGTGGCGAGAGTATTACGAAGCTTGAAGTAGGCCCGCATCTAGCGGGCTTTTTTTACCAAAAATTCAGCATTCTGAATTTATTATTTCAGCATGCTTGACAGGATAATTTCAGCTTGCTTAAATTCATCTCAAGCCAACGCATCACCGGCCCAGCAGCGAAAGCCGCGTCGCTCTTTAACAGTCAGAAATCTTCGCGGATCGATCCCCGGCAGCGGGCACAGCGCGAAACAAAAATTTCGATCTCCATGCAGGCTCTGGAACCTGCCGGACTCCCCTCATGGGAGGACGCCAAACCATGCAAGCCAGCCGGCGAAGAACACCGAACACGAAATGTGTGACGCCGGCCAGGTGGGGAAACCGCGGCGCCGAGCATGGGGCGGACAGCAACACGGAGTTTTCACTGATGCACCCAGCTGCAGTTCGGTCGGGTGCATTGGGAAAACAACCGAGGGTAGGACGATGTGCGATTGCAAGAAGAAAGATGAGGCGCGGTTGCGCGAGCACTTTGCCGCGACGCTGCCTGAGGGGGCTACTGATTTGCAGGTGAGCATGGGCGGTTACGCGATGTGCTTCAACAGTCCGGCGCCCTACAAGAATTATTGCGAGGTCACCGCGACCTTCAAGGTTCCGACCAAGGGGTCTGCCACTAAGTCCAGCCGTCTGCGAGAGCAGACAAAGCGGGTAAGTCTGCTCGGCAACTACTGCATGTTCTGCGGTGAGAAGTACGAAAAAGACAAGCCGGAAGCAGTGTGAAGCATCACCTCTGCCCATTCGCTGAGTGGGCAGCGGGATGACAACCGAGGGCAACACCATGGAAAACCAGCACAAGAAAATCACCGGCTACCGCGATTTGAGCCAGTCCGAAATCGACGGAATGAACTCAATCAAGGCTCTCGAAGCGGACGCCGGCGCACTGTTCAAGCAGGTCAGCGAAATTGACGGCGTCGACCCACGGCTCCTGGCTCTGGCGAAAACGAACCTGCAGCAAGGTTTCATGTGGTTCGTCCGCTCGATCGCGAAGCCAGCCGACCCCTTTTCCTAACAGCCAGCGCCACGTCAGCCTGACGAAAACTGCCCGATGTCCTACCAGGCCGCATCGGAGAGTGATCGAAGCGTGCCCAAGCGGGCTGCAGCGCTAGGATCGCAAAGCCCCGTAAATCTCCTGAGCCGGATCTGCCGGCCAATACCAGAAACGCGGCGGGAAACAAGCAGGGGTAGCGCCCTGGTGTTTCGATCACTCTCCGATGCGGACGAAACTGCGGCCTATAACCGCCCACCTGCATCAAATCCCAGAATCGGTTGTTATCGAGCGCTGGCGAACTGAACACGGCCGTGGAACTCGGCGCCGGAGACGTGACCGGCAAGCAGATGCGGCGTTGAAAGCTGGGTTGAACGCTTCGGCGGCCCTGGAGAAACGCAGGTTAATAAGGCGCCAGCTTATGCGTGGTTAGCCCCTCCGAGCGGTCGTCCCGAAAGGGTCCGCTCTCGCCGGATTCGCGCCCGGCCATCAGCACCAATTCGATAGGTGTCCACTGCCTTCCCAGTGCGCGAGCAATAGGAGTCACTGCCATGAAGTAGCCAAAACGATTCACCTGCGCGGCGCAGCAAGCCTGAAGGCTGCACCCAACACTCATACAGGCAGCGGACAGTAGGTCGTCGATGTCACCGCGCATTGGCCGGGATACCGGTAGGCCACCCCAGCGCCCGAAGACAACTTGTTGCTGCAAACCCAGGCCGACGCCAGTAGCGGGCCTGGGCATCCTTCCCCGAACAAACTCGCATGCACTCCCCACCGCGCTCAACGGCAACCAGCGGAATGGATGAGTGCAGCCGAGTTTTGTTGAATCAACACCGCCACTCTGGAGGCGACCATGGCAACCAGCTATGCCGATAGCGCGCAGGCCCGGGACGGGGACAGGCGCTACGACGCTTGGGGGCGAGAAAATAAAACTCGCCCTGAAGAGTTCCACGACTACGAGGCCGCCGAGCAGATGCGCACCCAGGCTCTGATCGACCGGGAATCGCGCTTTCTGGAAGAACGGAAAAGCTTGAAACGACGGATTGGCCTGGCCATGTCGAAAATGGAAATGGTCTGCCCACCCAATGGAGGATCCGCATGAGCATTGGACAGCGCGACCACCAGACAGCCGTCACCTGGATCGAGGGTGAGATCGAGAACCTGGTTCGGGACCTCGGCAAGCCTAATGCCAGCGCGGCTGCGACATCAGCAATCACCCTCGCTTTCTTGCTTCGCGCAATCAGCGACGAAGAGCAGCGGAACTACAGGGCGCGAATCGACCAGATCTACGCCACTTTCAACACATCGAATAAGTAGGGAGCAGCCGCATGACTACGTCACCAGTGAAAAACCTGATCGATGAGCAGCTCGACGATATCGAACGCTGCCTGGCTGTGATCGGCGCGGGTATTCCCCGTGAGTTGCCAGTGGCTGCTCTACCTCCGAAGCTGGTTGCGGCGATCAAGGCCGGAAGGATCACCGTGAGGCCTCGACCATGAAGCTAATCTACTGGGCGCTCGTCGCTGTTCTAGTTGCCGCGGTTGCCGCCTATAACGCCGTCCGGGAATCCACCAGCATCTGCCAGGTGCCGCACTCGACCACCTACCGGGTGTTCCGGTGACCAGTCGCCAGTGGGAACGCCGCGTGCTGATCTGGCGCGGCTCCTTCTCCGCCATCTCCTTCTTCACATTTCTGATGCTACTCGGCGCCCTCGCCGATCGCGTCACTTCTTAATCCAAGCATTTGAAAGCCGCACACAACGCGGCAAGGAATAGTCATGTCGAAAAATACTGCACAAGCCCTCGCACAAGAATCGCTGGATACCAACGAGGCACAAGAATCCAAGAGTGTATCGCCTGCAGCAGCGGTCACCGACATCGCCGAATATCGGCCACACGAAGAGCAGATCGTTCGTCTCGAAACGACTTACGCGAACCTGGTTGTGGACTGCTCGACCAGTGAGGGACTGGCCAATGCCAAGGAAGTTCGCGTTGATATTCGCGATGTCCGTTATGCCCTGGCCAACACCACCAAAACGGCGCTGGTGCCTTATCAGCAGGCCGTTAAAGAAGCCCAGGCTCGCGTCAACCAAGTGAAGGAATTCGGCGAGGCGCTGAAGGATCGTGTGCTGGCGGTCGAAGCGCCTGTCGACGAAGCAATCAAGGCTGAAGAAAGGCGTGTAGCCGATGCGAAAGCCGAGCGCGAGCGTATCGAGGCTGAACGTGTCGAAGCCATCCGGGCAAAGATTACTCGTTTCAGTTCTGTAGCCGCTGCTTATGCAAGCCGAAGCGCTGCTGATGTCGCAGCCGTTCTCCAAAGCGTAAAGGAGTCGGTGATCCTGCCCGAAGAATATGCCGAGTTCGAAGCTGAAGGCACCATCGCTCGCGACAACGCTATTGAACAGCTGGAAACGCTGCACAAGTCGGCTGTTGAACGTGAAGAGGCTGCGGCCAAGCTGCTGACCCAGCAGAAAGAACTCGATGAGTTGCGCGAAAAACAGCGCATTGCCGACGCCGAAGCTGAGGAGTTGCGCAAGCAGCGCGCAGAAGAAGACCGTCTGCGTTTGAAAAAGCAGCAGGACGATCTGGACCAGCAGCGCCGCGACATGGAAGCACAGCAACGCCAACAGCGTGAGCAGCAGGAAGAGCAGCAGCGCCAGCAGCGCGAACGCGACGCTCAGTACCAGCGTGACCAGGAAGAACTGGCTCGTCTGCGCGCCCAGGCTGCTGCACCGGCGCCGGTCATCACCGCGGCGGCGCCACTCTTCGCGGACCAGGTCGAAGCCGCCCCCGCAAGCACAAATGCGATTGCCGCTGATCTCGACGACGTTTCGACGACCGCGCCGTCGGTTGAAGACATCGTCGAGGTTGTGGCCTTGGGCTTCGACGTGGACCTCGACATCGCTCGCGCTTGGCTTCGCGCCATCCGCTTCTAACTCCCCTTTCCATCTGAAGGCCGACCGACTCCACGTCGGCCGCGGAGAGCGTAATGACCGACTCAGACACTCAATCACCAACTGGTATCGCCACTTACCACGATCCATCGCACAACGCAGCGGCGCTCATTCTCGATCCAAACACCATGAAGTCGATGAGCGACCTCGCGCTGATGATGTCGAAAGGCGTGGCAACAGTCCCCAAGCATTTGAGGGGCAACCACGCGGACTGCATGGCGGTAGTGCTGCAAGCGATGCAGTGGCAGATGAACCCGTTCGCTGTTGCGCAGAAGACGTTCATCGTCAACGGCGGCGCGCTGAGTTATGAAGCACAACTCGTCAACGCAGTGATTACCGCCAAGGCGCCAGTTAAGGGACGGCTGAACTTCAAGTGGTTTGGATCTTGGGAAAACGTCATCGGCAAGATGCGCGAAGTCACCAGTAAAACGAAGAAGGACGAGGACACTGGCGAGCCCAAAAAGTACCGCGTTCCTGCCTGGAGCTTTGACGATGAGAAAGGCCTCGGGATTGAGGTCTGGGCAACGTTTAAAGGCGAAGATGAGCCAAGGGTGCTGCAGCTCCTGCTGACCCAAGTCCGGACGCGAAACTCCACGCTTTGGGCGGAAGATCCCAAGCAGCAGATCGCCTACTTGGTGACCAAGAAATGGGCGCGACTCTTCTGCCCTGACGTCATCCTCGGCGTCTACACACCTGATGAGTTCGAAGACTCATACGGTGGAGAAATCGACATCACACCCGTGAAGCAGTCTTCGAACACTGCTGTCGCCAGCAGCGTTTCATTTGGTCCCAAATCCCCATCACCGGAAATCGACGGAGTATTCGCCGACCTTTTGGCTGTGGCGAAGCAACAGGACATTGAAGCCTATGCCGCTGCTTGGGCGGGTCTCAAGCCGAAGCAGCGCGCAGCAATCGGCCTGGAGTGCCACGAAGCGCTGAAAGCCATGGCAGCTACTGTTGATGGCGATTTCACCGACATAACTGGTACTCCCGACGACTTGGCGCAGGCCGAGGAGGCAGCGTAGTGAGGGCGGAACTTCAGGGCACAGAGAAGTGGCATGCAGATCGATCAGGCCGAGTGACAGCCAGCCGATTCAAGGATGTGATCGCCTGGGGGAAGCCAGGCAAAAACGGGAAGCGCGAGCCGATGGGAGCTCGCACCTCCTACATGCGCGAGCTGTGCTTCGAGCGACTGGCCAAAAAGTCCAAGCGCAACGTCAGCAGCGCCTCCCTGAAGTGGGGTCACACCGAAGAGCAGAAGGCTCAGGACGCCTACGAGATGCTGACAGGCAACATCGTCATGCCGTCGGAGTTCATCGTTCACCCGAAGTACGACTGGCTCGGCTGTTCGCCAGACGGACTGATCAACGATGACGGTGGCACCGAGTCGAAGTGCCCCTTCAACGAGGCGATACACGTCAGGACCTGGCTTGAAGGCATGCCCGAGGAACACATGCCGCAGGTTCAGGGGTGCATGTTCGTCACTGGGCGAAAGTGGTGGGATTTCCTGTCATTCGACTCACGCCAGGACGAAGAGTGTCAGCTCTACATTGAGACGATTTATCGCGACGAAGACTACATCGCCAACCTGCACAGAGAGCTGGTCCAGTTCAACTTGGAACTGAATCGCATGGTCGATGAGGTCGCCGACAAAGCCCGCGCACAAGCCCATCGGTTAAATGCCTGATAACTAAAGAGGTGGCCGCCATGATCAGCAACCTGAAATACGACATCGAGTTCCGGCGCGATAAAGCGCTGGAGCTTTCTAGCCAGGTCGAAAAGCACTTGGCCGCCGGCGGACGCTTCTCCAGAGCCGAACCCGCTCAAATCAATCCACCACCGGCGGAGCGCTCGGAGAAGGTCGATCCCGATACCATCCTCAAGCGCCGGCGTCCCGCCATCACCGCTGCTGAACGCAAAGCGTTGCGGAAGCTCGCGGAGGCATTATGAAGAGGCGCAAGGCAAACAACGGCTTCGCCCGCGCCGAGCGCAGCTGCCGGGCATTGCTCAGCACCAATCACGTCGCGGTCGTGAACATCGACCCGAGCGGTACCCAGATCATGGCGAACTGGAAAAGCTGCCGGCAGATCCGCAGCCTGGCGATCGCCAACGCGCTCTTCGATTTTGCCTACCGCTGGACGATCTACCTCAGCGCCATGTGTCGAGATGAGCGCGGCGTCGAGTACGTCAAGTCGGTGGAGATATCGCCGGAGGGCATCTACAAGGTCGAGCGCCTGACCGATGCCATCGAGCATTACTACCTAGAGCTGCGCAACAGCTGCAACCCGAACCACCTGGTGGCGTCAGGATGGATCGCCGTTCCCGCGGAGGTGACGCTTGAAGAGGCCCAGGCCGCGAAGCTGTTCTACGCCGCCGGCGCCTGGCATCAGGTGAAGGTCGCTGCGTGAAACGAATGAACAACCAGGTGCGCCAGCGCCGACGACAGACATGGCTGGATCTACCGGCCCACGGAATTGAAGAGGCAGGCCATGGCGGAGGAACAGCAAGAGCCGACGGCGGAAGCCATCAAGCAACGCAGGAAGCGCGAGAAGGAAAACGCGAAGAATGCCGCGCTGGGCATCGGGAAATTTCAGATCGAAGTGGCAGGAGTGTTCAAGCCTGATCTGCAAAAGGTCATGAAGGCCCATGGCATCAACAATCAGCAGGACATTCACCAGCGGCTGCTGATCAACCTGATTGCTGCCGACTTCGAAACCCAAGCCAAGATGCTTCGCTGTGTCACGACACCTTTTGTTGTTAGCGAAAAGGTGTCGCGCATTATCAGGAACGCCGGACTTAAGTCGCTCGCCGCCGATCCGCCAGAGCCTGAGGACGAAATCGTGGAACCGATTTCAGTTGCTGCGACTTAGCTGCAAGTTTTGTGTGGTGCAGTCTGCGGTGCTGACAGTCCCCATGAATGCATTCATCTTCACCGCGCACTTCTCGATGTTCAAACCGTTGCGGCCATCACTGGAAATGTTGGTGACATATGGGCCTGCGGTGGTGCAGCCAGCCAAGACAGCGAGAAGGCCCAGAGCAATGATGTTCAGCTTCATGTGAATCCCTTTGATTTGCGGTAGATCCGTTAAATGGCTGCGAATTTTATAGCAACGAGCCACTACAAATCACCCCTTCCTTGTCGCATCCGGTCACGGAGGGCGGCGCCCGACTGGAGATAATCAATGAGCCACAACTGCGCATACGTCCGGCAGCACTATCAGGTGCCCGCCGAGATTGGCCGACAGGTCATCGCCTACGGTAAGCCCGGCATCATCCTGGCTGATCGCGGACACTACATCGGGGTAGTGCTGGACGAAGACCCGAAGAAGCGGATCAGCAACTACCACCCCACCCACGAAATGCAGTACGGCGAAATGGCCGAGGCGCTACCTCTCAAAGAGTGGTTGGTCCTGCCGTTCAAGCATGACTGGGAAGATCTCGACTGGAACCGAGAAGCCCGAGAAGACTTGGTCCGGGTCTGGGCGGCTACTCGAGGTCAGGCCAAGTACAAGGCCTATGAGCGACTCCAGGATTACTGCCACAGCATCAGGGCGATGCTCCACTTCAAAGTCCGGCGCGCCTGAAAAACCGAAACTTCAGTACATCAAATCTCCATACCCCCACACAACTGTGCCCGCGATGATCAATGCGAAGGCGACAGCCCTCGGAGCAACAAGCCAGCGCACCTTGGGTTGAATACCGTTGTGCATTCGCGAAAGCATCCGTGAGACAACCTGTTCAGCGAAGATCGCCAGAACAGTGATTAGAGCTCCGGATCGTGAAAACCATTGCCCAGGCTGGTCTGTCTCCGGCTTCAAGAAACCAGCATAAGCAGCTACGGCCAAGCAAATCGCGCCGACGACCAAAAGCCAGGCCAAGGCGACTCTCCTGAAAAAATCAGCAGTGGTTGCTGCCCCAGGTGAGTTTGATGACGGCGCAAAATTCAAAGTCGGCTCCTTTCCGGCTCCATGCCGGGCCAAACACCAATACCCCACTTCAACGAATCACGCCAGCCGGCGAGGATCCCCTATGGAAATCACTTACGGCTCGGTCTGTTCCGGCATCGAGGCGGCAACGCTTTTGTAGAGGCCGCCCAGTATGAGCGCCATTCTGATTTTCTAGTACTGTAAGTATTTACTTCAAGCACTTTTGCCCTATGGCAGCCGCTGTCCTCATCGCCAAGCCTGCCCAGCGCGTAAGCATATATTTACACAACTCTAAGTTGTTAGAAATATCACACCCTAGATCATTGGCCCTACCGCCATTTGCCATTTCAACCACAATCTCCGCAGAGTACCCGGGATTGGAGGCCATTCTTTCAAACGAATTTACAGCATCGTGATCGAATTGATTAGATGTATTCTGAAGAAACTCAATTGCGTTTGCTTTTCCTTTCTTAAGTTTACTTAGCCCATCCAACTCAGAAAAAGTCATACCACGAGACAATGTATCGACAGCATCCTTTAACTTAGGATCTACAAATTCAGGAGGAGCCGCCAGAGATGCGAAGTTTTGCGGCGATCCGCCACACCTTATTTTTTTAACTTCTTCGTGCGGAGTTGGCAATATTATTTCCCCCCTCAAACTCTGAAGTTTAGCCTGTCTCCGTTGCTCATCATCAGCGTCGGAAAGAGATTTTTGTCGTCGCTCTTGTTCGTCTTTTTCATCCGAGCGCTGCTGCATGTAATCTCCAAAGGAGGTTACGGCATTTTCAACTGCCTTGCTCGAAGGGGCACCGTAACTCTTTTCGATACGCTGCCCTTTTTGTGAGCTTTGAATATGCTCATTGGAGAGTTGCATCTGCCTCAATGCTTTGGTGCAGTTACTCGGGACAAGCTCGTCCCACACCTGCACACCATTAACAACACCGCAGTACACTGCAGAAAAAGCTTCTGCGCTTAGAAGCTGCATTGATATTGCGAGGGGAAGGCAGAAGATTTTTGCGCTCAATTTTTTTCTCCCGATAGAAGGGGCGTAGACAAACAATTCTATGCATAGATCGTAGTCGGTTTTTCCAAATGTTGAGCTTTGGTTAACTCAAGATTGGCCGCGCATCAAACGCCCAAGCGTGGTCTGCACTCGCTGCAGAAAATGCCATTCGACTTTACCCCAGCTTCACCTACACACGATGGCTGGATCTACCGGCTTACGGAATTGAAGAGGCAGGCCATGGCCAAGAGCAACGCGGAACGTTCGGAGAAATCCGCGGCGAAGAGGAAGGAGCGCGGCGAAGAGGAAATCAGGCTGCACTGCCTGCCCGGCACACAACAAGCCCTTGCTGAGCTGATGGTCTGGAGCGGCATCGAGGAGCAGGGCGAGGCCATCACGCTGATAATTCACCACCTGCACGGCCTTGGGCCGGGCGGCGCACTTCCCCTGCTCACCCCGCCACGACACGAATACGTGATACCCGAAAACGTGTCGCGGAAATTGAAGCTCGCTCACGACCGCGAAGCCGTTCGCATATGTAGCGACGAGTGAATCTTAAGGAGCGGTCTTGTTCCTCTTGAATAGCTTGCCAAATGCGTAGAAGCCGATGGCGATCTCCGCAATTGCCATCACCCCGTAGATCGCGCCAAACATGAAGGATGCACCTATAAAGCCTGCGCCTGCGATGAAGATAAGCGCCTCGGCAATTTGATTGTGCCGCTTCGACAGGGAAAGCGACCTAGCCTCGATTAGACCGGCCACTAAGCCGATCACGATCCCTACAATAATTCGCGTAAACATCAACACTCCTTTGATCCGGCTCCATGCCGGGCAGAACACAAATACCCCACTTCAACGAATCACGCCAGCCGATAAGGACCGCGCCAACCCACTCAGCTTAAAGCGAGTTTCCGAAGAGCACGTCGAGCGCACTCTTGATGGCTTCGGCGATTTCCTCATCGTTAAGCACTACGCCGCACGCGGCACATCTGCATCCCGCAAGCTTGCGATCACGCTCCAGCGCCTCTGGTCGTTCAATAACCAGAGATTTTTCGCACTTCGGACAGTTCAAAATCATCGCGATTTCCCCCGATCCCGCCTCATATCGGGCCGAAAAATACCCCACCTCAATGAATCACGCCAGCCGGCGAGGATCCCCTATGTCCGCACAACAGAAGAAACCCCAGTTCATCCATGGACAGCCGAGCATGGGCCTGCCGTTCGAAAAAGAACTGGTGGTGGACCTGTTCGCCGGTGGAGGCGGCGCCAGCACCGGCATTGCCCGGGCATACCGGGAGCCGGATGTCGCGGTAAACCACAATGCGATCGCCCTGGCCGTGCATCGCGCCAACCACCCGCAGACAGCGCACTATGTTGCGGACGTGTTTGAGGTCGACCCTGTCCTCGCCACTGGCGGCCAACCGGTTGGCATTCTGTGGGCATCACCGGATTGCCGCCACCACAGCAAGGCCAAGGGCGGTGCGCCGCGTGATCGCAAGGTGCGCGGGCTGGCATGGGTTGTAGTCCGGTGGGCGCACGCAACCCGGCCGCGCCTGATGTTCCTGGAGAACGTCGAAGAGTTCTGCGACTGGGGACCGGTTGACGAGGAAGGCCAGCCAATCAAGGCCGAGCGCGGTCGCACCTTCAAATCGTTTATTGCCGCGCTCAGCACCGGGCTGCCGGCCGATCACCCCGACATGCCGGAAATTCTTGAGTCGATCGGTGAGTTCGTTCCAGTGGAGGCGCTTGATCGCGGCTTAGGCTACAACGTCGAATGGCGCGAACGCATCGCGGCAAACGCCAACGCCCCGACAATTCGGAAGCGTCTGTACCTGGTAGCGCGCAGCGACGGAAAGCCGATTGTCTGGCCAGCACCAACGCGCCACAAAGTGCCTACGGCGAAGCAGCAGCCTTGGCGCACCGCTGCCGAGTGCATCGACTGGAGCAATTTGGGTCGCACGATCTTTCGAGACAAGCCGATGGCAGTGAACACCATGCGCCGCGTGGCTAAGGGTTGCTGGCGACACGTGCTGACCAGCTCGAAGCCGTTCATTGTCCCGATGCGTGGAACGTCCGAATCGCACACCAGCACCCACGGCACCGACGAGGCATTGTCGACCATCAGCGCCGGCGGCACACACCACGCACTGGTGCAGCCCGTGGCCGCGCCGTTCCTCACTGAATGCGCCAACGGTTCGGCCCAGAGAAACTTCGATGTGCAAGAGCCGCTGCGGACCCAGGTCGCCCAAGTGAAGGGCGGTCACTTCGCGATGGCCGCGGCCAACATGGTGACACTGCGCAAAGGCTCAGTCGGAGCCGAAGTGACCGAGCCGCTCATTGTGGTGGCCACCAGCACCGGGCACCATGCTGTATCCGCGGCGTTCTTCGAACAGGCGAATGGCGGTTTCTACGACGGTGATGGCCGCGCCGCCGATTCACCGCTCTCTACCATCTGCCAGTCAGGCGCCAATCAGCGTTTGGCCAGCGCCTACCTGGTGAAGTACTACGGCAACGAGAAGGACGGCATATCGCTTGCAGAACCGATGCACACGCTGCCGACGAAGGATCGGGTCGCACTGATCGAAGTGGTGCAGGTGCCGAACACGTTGACACCGGAGCAACTGGAAGGCGCCCGGCGTTGTGCCTCCTTCATGCACGAGTACCTGCCGGAGCATTTCAAAGACCCCGCCGAAATGGTTATGGTCGGCGGTTACGTGCTGGTGGACATCACCCTACGCATGCTGCAACCGCCTGAACTGAAAGCTGCTCAAGGCTTCGACAAGGACTACATCATCGATCGCGGCCTGTTCGTTGATCCGGTTACCGGCGCCGAGGAATGGCGCGACATCAACAAAACGGAACAGGTCCGGCTTATCGGTAACAGCGTCTGTCCAGACGAAGCCGAAGCTTTGGTCGCCGCCAATGCCGCCGACATCATCGCGCTATACCAGCGGCTGGCAGCTTGAGGCAGATCGAATCAAAATTTTTGTAAGTCAACAATGTTCCGCTCAGGCCCGCCACGCTCCTCACGCACAGACCCATGCCCATCGGGGAGAACCAAGCCACCAGAAACAGGGCCAACTGATGTGTAAAACAGTAAATCAAAGGAATCACCGTGAGCGATAGCGCTAAGAACATCTGCAACGCTGAAAACTCTTTCAACGCCGATCGTAGCTCGGGTTTGTGTGTTCACCTCAATTCCTTTGAAGAACTTGATTTCCCCATCCGGACTGATTCTGACTGAGTTCACGCTGTAAAAGGCCATGTCACACCTCCACTGACTGATCGCTGAACTTTAGCTGATCCCTCACCACCACTCTTCGCCGCGTACAACTCTGAATGAATTGCGCGGCAGACCAAGGTCACGTGACTCACGTGAACCACACCCACCAAGGCATCTCATTGAGCGATTCGATCAGGTGATAAATTCGCGTCATCGCCTGGTCAATCAGTATCTGGAACAGAAGGTCTTCAAAAATTCGTCTCATCGTGCACCCATTTGGTTGAGGTGCCCATTTTCCGCTTTCATTGGATACAGTAGGACCGGGGAAACCTTGGTCAATGTCTTACGCCGTAACCTCACAGAATCCTTTCCCCCCTTGACATCCCACACCACCGCCCGGGCATGCCCCGGCATAGGACGCCCCATGCCCATATAAAACTGCCTATCTATTAGAACCTTGACTATGTTCCGACAAAGGGAAAGTCACTCTACCTTTATCTCTTTATAGGTTTTAAAAGCATATGCACCGCCCGCAAAAGCCGCACCCAAACCTATTAGCGACCCGCCAATCAATTCCGCGATATTCAACTCTACGTTAATTTCAACAGACTGCGCCGACACTATCCTATATATTGCAGAACACAAAAGCACAACAACAATTAAAACAGGAACAAAATAAAAGAATGCCAAAAGTTTATCTTCAACAGTCCACCCCCTCCAGTTCACCAAGTCCAATTTACGCACTCCTATCACTTTTGCTGGGGCCTCTACATCTAGGAGCCTCTTAAGACGCTCATCTATGCATTTAAGCCTATCCTCAATGTTAATTATTCTATTTTCAAACATTAATATTTTCTCCAGTAGCCTTCTATTTTCTTCAGCTGACACATCGGCAACCCTCCCTTCCTCTTCACTGCGAATACGTAAGACTTCAGACTTTATTTTTTCTTTAAGGAAATCCACCACTGAAGATAACTCTGCGTAAGCCTTATTGTACTGAGCCTCCAATATGACATATTTCATGTGTTCTTTTTCATTACCCAAAAGCAAATCCACTTCAATCTTAAGCCGCGCCAACGCTTCCACTTTTCTATTTATCTCTTCTTGTTTATCCATTTTATTAATCCAAGTAATAGATTTAACCCAATGAGCTTAGACCAAGCGGAGCATTACATCGGGTATCCACCAGATACTCACGCCCCTTTGAAAGACAGCCGCTATAGCGGCAAGGACGAAGTCATGCCTGAAGAAATGAAAACGGCTTGGCCAGAGCACTATCGCTACATCGACACCATTGGGCCAGAAGGCCTTGAGGTGCACTGCATCACCTACCAGGTGATTGGCGAGACCGCGCAGTGCTACTACATCGGCGACAAACATACCTGCGACCTGGTCAACGGCCCGCAATACAGCTGGACCGCCGAGGCAGTGAAGAAGCGCCGCAAGCGCGTCCTGAAGGAAGGCGGTACTTGGGGCCGACGTTTCGCCTACACCGACAAGGCACTTGCGCTGCGTTCGTACAAAGCGCGCAAGTCCTGGCAATTGCGGCACGCGCAGTTATCGATGGAGCGGGCATTGGCTGCCATTGGCTATTTCGGCAACCACGAAGTTGAAAGCACGATTCCTGTCGGGGCCGTGACTATCCCAAGTCAATACATTCAGGGCCTCGGCTGGGGGGATTACTGATGATCCTGAAAGCAATGGCGGTAAGCGCCTGCATCTGGGGCGCCATCGTCCTCTCTGTCGCAGCGGTGGCCACATGATCATCCCAATAGCAGCGTCGCTCTACATGCTCTGGCTCATCTACAAGGGGCCGTGGCGATAGAGTCCGCCTCACCAATCGCTTCAGGGACGAGCTGATTGGGCAGCAACTGGTGAGGCGGACGATTGAACGTTAGCTGACCTTCTCCGCTTTGCATGTCGCCTTTCATCTGATCATCACCACTTACCTACCAGCCTGCCGGTGAACGGCGGGCGAGGAATTCATATGGCCGATCAAAAACACCACCTGCGCGAAGCCGCTATCGAATCGATCTCGGATATCGCCCAGCACTTGCCGCTCGACTGCCGGATGTTTGTCATCGTCTGCCGGCCCGGCAAGGCCGACTTCGACCTGGTGCTGCCATCGCCGGAGGCGAACTTGAATAACGCGCTCGACGCGCTGCGTCGCCAAGGCCTGAGCATCGATGGCGACAACGCCTACAAGCGCGACCTGCTGGACGCTGCGGTCGGAGCGCTGGCTCTTGGCGCACAGAACAGCAACCCGCCACCGGCCGGACACTGGGGCCAGCGCTTCTGGGATATCGGCCGCGAGGAGCGTGGACTGCACGAAGAGCTGGTCGCCGCGCTGAAACTCACCCGCGAGAACTTGCGCGCCTGTCAGGCAACCATCCACTTGGCCGGGTACTTCGACCCCGCCTACGTCAACGATGCGCAGGCTGCCATGAAGGTCGCGGACGCAGTTCTGGCCAAGGCCAGCGCATAAACCATCACCACCTTCTGCCGCCACGCGCGGCATGGAGCATCATCATGGAAACCGAAATCCTCTCTGACGAAGAGCTGGCGGACCTCACCGGCTACAAGGCCAGGGCCTACCAGCGGCGCTGGTTGGTGGATCGCCAGTGGGTGTTCGTTGAAAGTCGAGGCAAGCGCCCGCTCGTTGGCCGGATGTACGCCCGCATGAAACTCGGCATGATCTCGCCCACCATCACCGACCCCAACCCTCCGCCGGCGGCGCCGGCATGGACGCCTGATTTCTCTCGAGTGAACTGATATGCGCCCCCGCAAGATCGAGCATCACCACCTCCCCCCGCGGATGTATCAACGCTCACGAAAACGCAAAAATGGCTCTGTTTGGACCGCCTATTACTACCGCGACCTGTTGGGCAAGGACATTCCACTCGGCAAGGACCTAGATAAAGCCAGGATCAAATGGGCGGAACTCGAGGCCAAGGAAAAGCCACTCGACTTGCGCACCATGAAGGGCATCTTCGACCGATACATCCGCGACATCGTCTCGAAGAAGGCGCCGCGGACTCAAAAAGACAACATGGCGGAGATCAAGCAACTCCGGCCAATGTTCGACAGTGCCCCGATCGATTCGATAACCCCAGCAACGATTGCCGGGTATCGGGACGCACGGACGGCCAAGGTACGGGCGAATCGGGAGATCGCCACACTCTCCCACGTTTTCAATATCGCCCGGGAATGGGGGCTGACAACAAAAGAAAACCCCTGCCAGGGTGTCCGCAAAAACAAGGAAACGCCGCGGGACTATTACGCAAACGATGTGGTTTGGGATGCGGTGTACAAGAAGGCAGCTCAAGAGCTGAAAGACGCGATGGACCTGGCCTACCTGACGGGCCAACGGCCGGCAGATGTCCTGGTCATGCGGAAGGACGATGCAGAGGGGGGATACTTGGGGGTGCAGCAAAACAAGACGAACAAGAAGCTGCGTATTCAGATGACCACTGACGGAAAGGCGAATAGCCTGGGCCGGCTGATCGCCGAAATAACCGAGCGCAACGCCCGGCATGTCTCGAACTACCTGATTGTGAGCCAGCACGGTAAACGGATGACCGCTACGATGTTGCGTAAGCGCTGGGACATCGCGCGCGAGAAAGCGAAATTGGCGGCGATCGAGATCGGCGACGACCTGCTGGCAGCGAAGATTGGTGGGTTTCAGTTCCGGGACATCCGGCCGAAAGCTGCGTCTGAAATCATCGATGTCGGCGAGGCAAGTTTGCTGCTGGGCCACACCAAAGGCGACATCACCGAGCGGGTTTACCGTCGAATCGGTGCCATCGCCAAACCATCAAAATAGCCTGAAAATCCGTTCCATAACTCGAAGCAGGCCCCTTGTAGAATGCGGTCTGTAGCGGTGCTGAAAAATGAAAGTAATGGAACGGAAAATCGCTACAAGCAGCAGCCCGTTTACGTCAATATAGCGGTCTTGAAAACCGTCGACTGTAACAGGTCCATGAGTTCGAATCCCATCGCCTCCGCCATCTTTATACGACAAAGCCCTGATTATTCAGGGCTTTGTCGTTTCTGGCTTCTGTAGAAACCTCCCAGCCCCACTTTTCCGGAGGCAGTCCTGACTACATGTTTCGAACGTGTTCAGGCACCTGACTCAGGATCGCTAGCCGGCATATTGCGCTGCTCCCTTTCGTCGTCGTCAAATTCGTTCATCCGGGCTGGGTCGGGATCGTCGGCGCGGCTGACAGTACCCGTTTCTGGATACTCATTCGACATCGAGCGATTGGCCTGTACATCAGCCAAATCTTCGTCGACCGGTGCCTCGTCGTCTGGAGGCAGTGGGACCTCGGGCGCATCCCTCTCGGGGTCATGGCCGGTTTCGTTGTCGGTCATGCGTGTTTCGGGCTGCTGCGATTTGTTGCCAGGGGCGTTCTCGTCAATTTCCATGGTGGCTCTCCGTTTTCATGCCCGGTAATTCGGTGCTTAAACGTGAGAGAGTCACACCACGCTCGAGTGCCCGGCATTGGACGAATGGAGGAAAACGAAAAACCCTGATCAAGAATGGTTCACGCGACTTTCAGCGTATCAACACGTACTCGCCCATCCGCCATGAGCTGCAGATATTCACGCCATTTTTTGAAAGCTTGCTGCTGTCTGTTGGAAGCTGCCAGCCACAAGGCGCCACCGATGTGCTCAACCGGGATGGACATCATCTGCTCGATCGCAAGATCAAGCTCATTGGCGAGCTCACGCCCATTCGGCAAATCAAGGATCAGTGGTCGCATGGAAACTTGCCTTCTTTTTTGGGGCTATTGCATCGACTTGCCATTCTTTTATTCGTGCGTGAGTCCCGACGAACGGTTGCTGCGATCTCGACATGGGCCGCTAAGAACTCAAGAAAACCGTAACGCCAGCGAGACTCATATCTGATAGAAGTGGCGATACCAGTTCACAAATTGCGGCACACCGGCTTCAACCTCCACTTGCGGAGAAAAACCGACCCAGTCCGCCAGCGCCGAAACATCAGCCCATGTGTTGATGACATCGCCAGCCTGCATCGGCAAAAAATTGCGTTGAGCTTTAATGCCCAACGCCGATTCCAGGCACTCGACAAAGTCCAGCAGCGCGACCGGCTTGCCGCGCCCTATGTTGAAGATTCGGTTGACGCCTTCGGTATCGTTGTCCGGGACCGGCGGCCTCGGGCACAGTCGGACGATGCTTTCGACAATGTCGTCAACGTAAGTGAAATCCCGCGCCATCTGACCATGATGGTAAATATCGATCGGCCAGCCTTGCAGGATCGCTTCGGTGAACTTGAACAGCGCCATGTCCGGCCTGCCCCAGGGTCCGTAGACGGTAAAAAAACGAAGCCCGCTGGCTTTCAGGCCATAAAGATGGCAGTAGCTGTGGGCGAGCAACTCATTGGCGCGCTTGGTCGCGGCGTACAAGGAAACTGGTTGCTCGACTGCATCATCGACGCTGAATGGCAATTTGCTGTTAGCGCCGTACACAGAACTGCTGGACGCATATATCAGGTGCGCAGGTCGATAGTGTCGACAGGCTTCCAGCACATTCAAAAACCCGACGAGGTTCGATTGCGCATAGACATCCGGATTTTCCAGTGAGTGACGACCCCCCGCCTGCGCGGCCAGGTGAATGACTTCGGTGAACCGTTCTTCTTTGAATAACGCCATCAAGGCCGGTTTGTCGACGCGACACCCTGCGTTGCTACGTCGATGGTGTTCTGGTCAGGGAATCAAAGAACACGCATTTCTTCTTTCCGATGCAGGTGATCTTTGATAGCGAAGCCATGTGGAAATGGTTCGGCGTGGTCGACGTGCCGACCTGCCCTCCACCTTCGAAGTGGACTGTTTCAGGCTATGGGTAATGCGGAGGCATGGCACTGGGCAAGCTGTGACGCCGGCGTTGCTCCAAACCCGAAACCCGGACGACCACCGCTTAAGGTCATTTCTAAGCCGCAGGCTGAAAATTACGGAATCACCGACGTGAAATGGCGCGAAACCGCCGCAGTGGAATGGACGGAGGTATCGCCATGAACGGCAAATTCCAGGTGAGTTATTCGTGTATCGCGGTATAAGGCTCGAAGAAGGGCACACCTCAGGGCGCGAGTTGGATGTAGATGGCCCAGCCACCAAGAACTACCCAGAAGGCCGCGAACATCCAGGGTGTTCGTACCGAGAAAAGCAAAGCCTTGCGATAGCCTTTATGTGTCGATTCACGTTCGCAGAACAGGGGCGACTCATCGTAGGCCATGCCCATGATGGGCTCGCTGCGCAGAAGCTCGCTCTGTTTGAAATACCAGTGGTCGATGATGTCGTACGCCGCACGTATACCAGGCCATGCGTTCAACGAGCTCAGCACGCCCAGCAGCGCCAGAAATGGCGGTACCACCAGCGTGAACAGCTTGCCCCACTCCGGGTTCAGGTTGGCCATGCAGGAAGCAAAGGCTATGACCAGGAAGGATTGAGCCGCCAGATAAGCGTCCGTCCGGTTTGCCAGGATGCTGGTTTCGTACTGGATTTCCCGTCGATAAAAATCGAGGCGCTCTTTAGGCGATCCAAACAGTTTGGCGTTGTGCTCAGTCAGCTCGGCGTCACTTGGCTGCGAAGTTAATATTCTTGGCAAAACGATAAAGTCCTGAAATATGAGGGGCAGCTTGAAAAAAAAACGGCAGCCAACAACCCGCCGCCGTGCTGGTAGTCCAGAAGATCACGAAGTCTTCCTGCGATTATTTCTCCAGCGTTGCGACTTGATTACCGCCCTGCTCCGCGATCTTTGCCAGCTTTTCGTCGGCACCCTTTTCTTCGGCCAGAGTCGCGGCAAGAAGCGCCACGGCGTCATCTAGTTTGAGGTGTTTGGCCATTGCGATCAGCGTGCCGTAGCTGGCGATTTCGTAATGCTCGACCTTCTGCGCCGCGCCAATCAGACCGGCGTCCAGCACGGCGCTCTTCTCTTTCTTCGAGTAACTCTTTCGATTCTTCGACAAATCCCTCCATGGCCACGCACTTCATTCTTTTGTAGCGGAACGCATCATTTGCATACCCACACTTGTGGCCTGCATGAAGAAATGACCGATGGCCATCGGAACGTGTTCAAATTTTTTGCGACAGTGGTTCCTGCGTGTTCATCCCAACGCCGTATCGAGAAACATCATTACCCCAAAGCCCAGCATGAGCCCGAGCGTCGCCGGCGTTTCGTGACCGTTACGATGGGTCTCCGGGATGACTTCGTGCGAAACCACGAATATCATCGCGCCTGCCGCGAGGCCGAGCGCAATGGGATAACCCAAGGCAAAACTGCTTGAAATACCCAAACCGATAACGGCTCCCAGCGGCTCCATCAACCCTGAGCCGACTGCAATCAGTGCTGCACGGAGCGTCGAGATGCCGGTCACCCTCAAAGCCAGGGCAATCGCCAGCCCTTCAGGAATGTCCTGGATGGCAATCGCGGTCGTCAATGGCAGTCCTACCTTCATGTCACCGGTGGCAAAACTGACGCCAATCGCCATGCCTTCCGGCAGGTTGTGCAGCGTGATGGCAAGTACAAACAGCCAAATGCGATTGATGCGTCGAACCTCGGGGCCGCGCTTTCCGCTTTCCACGTGTTCATGCGGCACAAAGCGATCCAGACCAATCATCAACGCCACACCCAGCGCCAGGCCGAGCACAACAATGCTTGCCGCCAGCAACTGGTTGTTCGATATCCGCTGGGCCGCTTCGATTCCTGGAAGAATGAGCGAGAACGAACTGGCGGCGAGCATCATGCCAGCGGCGAATCCCAACATAATGTCTTGAGTGCGGGAGGCAATGTCGCGCAGGATGATCGCGGCGATTGCCCCCAATGCCGTGGCAGCGAACCCTGCCAGGCCGCCCAAAAAAGCCAGATGCAAAAAATCTCTTCTGGCACCCACGAAAGCGCCGTAGCCGCTGATGATCAGCAGAACGACGACGCCTGCGAGCACGCACCAAAAGAACCAGCCCATCCATCCCGACTGAGAAATCTGGGCAAACCAGGATCTTTCCGGAGACCGAAGCGGTGCGGACGGTTCGGACATACGCCTCTCCTATCTATTGGCCATATGGAACACAGATCTGTTGAGGTTAGTGCGTAGCTCTCTGGAGACACGCGTGCCCTCACGTTCAAAGGACAATGCGCAAGAAACGGGTTCGAATCCACATCGAATCGTTGGTTTCTGGAATAGCTGGTCATCACGTCCACCTCGACAAGCTGAGTAAAGGAGCGCCGCGTACCACAGCGGTACGCGGTGAGTCTTCAAGCTCCAGGCTCGATTTGTACGCCCGCGCCAAGATCGGCACCGGTCACAGGGTTGCTGTTAGGATCGGACATTGTTCTGGCTTTCAATGTCCATCTCCTCTTAGACACCTTCAGCCATTTGGCCTTTGGCTCCCTTGTTCACATTCTCCTCAGGTGAAGGGGCTCGACCAAACCGATGTCGGGCCCACATGTTTGAGAAGCGATGTCCCTGCAGTTAATTTCAAAAACCTTCGACGCTGACGACAGACGGATAAAATCAACCTTTGCTGTACTCCGGTGACGTTGGCCCCTCCTTGATGCCGCGACGCCCGGCAACACCCCAACGATCACCAAAACATAGTGCTCGGTTGATCCTGCCGATAACAATAATTCGCGCAGGCATCAGCTCAGTCAGATGGCGGCGTGGCGCTAGTGAGTGATGCATGGACATATAAATCACTTCTTTCGCTGGCCAATGGGTTGTTGAGCATTGATCTGCTGCGGGTTGTTCCAGAGGAAGCCAAACCCAAGCGCATCAACATCGATAGCTCGGGAAAGTCTGATCTGAAACAGCTCAATTAACAGCCTAACGAGGCGCTCTTCGGAGCGCCTTTTTTGTACGACCAAGCTGTTACCGAATTATCGGTTTCTTCACGCATCCGGTCAGGATCCAGTCCGGTGCTGTCATCATCAAGCGGACGCTCACCTACCAATCGTCGACAGCGGACAGGCAACCCCAAGCCGATTGAACCTAGCTGAAACCCAAGCCTCGGATATTGAAACGCCTCTGGTGAGCCTATGAAAATCGAGGACACGTTGTTACGCCAGCGTAAGGTGCTTGCCAAGTTTGGCGAGCTGGCCTTGGCATCAGATGACCTTGAGCAAATCCTCGACGAGGCATGTCGATTAGTCGGGGATGCCCTCGAAACCAATCTGGCCAAATTCATGCAGCTCGAAGAAGACGGCGTCACTTTCTTCGTGAGAAATGGCGTGGGCTGGGCGCCAGACGTGGTAGGAAAGGTTCGTGTGCAAGCATGCGAAGGAAGTCCGGAAATCTTCTCACTCAACACCAATGCACCCGTCATTTCGACAGACATCGCAGCAGAAACACGCTTTCGCTATCACGATTTTCAAAAGAACAATGGAGTGAAAGCCTTCGTCAACGTACTTGTACATGGCGCCAACGGGGAACGTCCTTTCGGAATATTTGAAGTGGACAGTCGACGCCCTCGTCAATTTACCGACAGCGATATCGACTTCCTCCGGGGATATAGCAACCTGCTTGGTGCCGCTTTGAAGCGCTTCAAGAATTTCGACGTTATGCGCGAAACAGAAAAACGCCTTCGTGAAAGCGAAAGGCATTACCGCATAGCAGCTGAGCTAAATCCACTCTGGCCCTGGACCGCCGACAAGAGCGGCAACCTTATTTCTATCGATCCTCGTTGGTACGAATACACCGGCCTATCACTTGAGCAGACATTCGAGCGTCAGTGGGCCAATGCCGCCTATGAGGCGGATCAAGTGTCGATTGCTGCTCTTTGGGATCAATCTCTGGCCACGCTGCAGCCATTCGATCTGCAAGTGCGATTACGAAAACACACTGGCGATTACCGTTGGTTCAGAATCCTTGCGCTGTGCAGCCTCGACGTCGCGGGGAATTGCGAACAATGGTATGGCACCATCGAGGACATAGACGACAGGGTGCAGCTAGAGAGTGCTCTGCGTGACTGGAACGACCTGCTCGAAGTACGGATAGCAGAACGCACCCAACAGCTCGAAGACGAACAGCGTGAACGCGCTGTGACGGAATCCAAGTTAAGACAAAGCCAAAAAATGGAGGCGGTCGGCCAACTCACTGGCGGAATCGCTCATGACTTTAATAATTTGCTGGCGGGCATCATTGGCAGCCTGGAGCTGATGCAGCGACGCATCGATGCGGGGCGTTACAACGACCTGACAAGATATAACTCCATCGCCATGACCTCCGCATCGCGAGCGGCTGCATTGACACAACGATTATTGACGTTCTCCCGGCAGCAATCACTGACTCCTGAACTGCTCGATCCCCGGAAGGTGCTTGCGGATCTTGAAGAGATGATTCGGCGCTCGGTTGGGCCAAGCATCACTGTCGAGTGCTCATTTAGAACAACCGATCGAATCAGGTGCGACCTTAACCAGTTGGAAAATGCCTTGCTCAATCTTGTGATCAATGCACGAGATGCAATGCCAGGTGGTGGGAGGCTCGACCTTCAGATAGATCGATGCGTTATTGTTGACACCTTCGCCGAAAACGCTCTGCCACCTGGTTCTTATGTGAGCATCTCTGTAACAGACTCAGGCACTGGAATTTCTCCGCAAGACCTGTCTCGCATATTCGACCCTTTTTTCACTACCAAGAAAATTGGCGAAGGAACCGGTCTGGGCCTTTCGATGATTTATGGTTTCACTCAGCAATCCGGTGGCCAAGTCAGAGTACACAGCAGTCTTGGTGTCGGCACCACTGTGACTCTTTATTTTCCGGTAGACGATTCTCCGCCCGAAGATAAGGAGGTAGACCTGGCTGATACCCAGAAGCTTGAGTCATCGGGGAAGAACGAAACCATATTACTGGTGGACGATGAAGCGGCTATCCGGCAAATGGCGTCGGAGCTTTTGTCCGAAATCGGTTATCGGGTTATTGAAGCAGTGGATAGCGTTTCTGCAATCAGCGAGGCGCAGAAGCTGGAGCACCTGGATTTATTGCTGAGCGATGTTGGTTTACCAGGGTTAATGAATGGGGTGAGCCTGGCGGCCGAACTCAAGGGAAAATTTCCACAGCTCAAGGTGCTTTTCATTACCGGATTTGCTGGAGGTTCACGACTGGTCTCTGTCGATAGCACAACCCGAATACTAACCAAACCCTTTAGTCTGAATGAGCTCACTTCGCGAGTGCATTCGTTGCTGAACACTCCCTGAATCTCAGCACGCCTGACGATGGATGCTCGTAGTCAAAATGATGAAAGTGAAAGTCTCTCCTCAAGCTGACTATCATCGCTGAGCGACAGGGAGGCCCGATGAAGGCCTCCCATTTGCAGCGACCATCAGGAAGTCCCTAATCCCCGAGAGAGATCCGCCGACGCACCCGCTTCGCTGTTTTGTCGTGAATCCGACCTGGCTGTCACGTCCATCTGATCGGTCGTTTTGGTGACAGTGTCGCGTACTGTTTCATAGCCTTCCTGGGCCTGTTTTTTCACCTTGTCGACCAAGCCTGCACTGGTACGTCCCATGTAACGCTGCTCGGTCGCGGTTGTAGGCAATGCCGCGCCAATCAGCGCGCCCAGGGCGATGCCCGCCGCGGCAACCACCAATGGTTGTTCCTTGAGCAAGTGATTGAACTGCTGCCCCAGCACCTGGCTATTTCGCGCCACTCGATCACCGGCGTTATGCATGGCATGACTCACGGTCTCGGTGGCAGCACCGACGTTGTCGCTCAGGTGAGTGGCCTTGTCCTTCAATGACTGATAGCCCTCCTTCAGCGAGTCGGAGGTCTGATGCATTTGTCCACGGACGCTGTCAAAGCCCTCGGCGATATCATCGACCCATTCGCCAACCTGATCCGGCCCCGCTCGATAGTCTGTTTGTGGAACTGGCGGCCGGTTCTGACTCATTATCAACCACAACAAGCCGACCGAAGTCAGCACCGCCGGTACGGGGTTGTTACGCACACTGGTGCCCAGGTTGTTCAGGAATGTCGAGCCGTTGTTCTGCATCATGCCCCACGCTTGATCAATCATCTGGCCGGGGGTGAATTTGCTTTCCAGCCGATCGACGATGTTGCCAATACTGGCCCGCTGAGCATCGATCTCGCGCTCGATCTGTTCGGGGCTTTTTTCCGCTTCGATCTCCAATTCGCTTTTCATGTGACTTTCCTCCGCAGCGCTTCCTGATCTTTATTCAAAGCGTCCAGTGTCCGGTCAGGCTTGAAGTGGGACGGCTCGAATTGTTTTTTCCCCGATTGCAACATGGCGAAGCCAATGATCATCACCACCACACCAACGATCAGCGCAGCCAGCCAGGGTGCCATGAACATGCTCAAGCCGTAGACAGCCGACATCAACAGGATGATGAAGCCCGCCAAGAGCACAATGGCGCCACCCGCCACTGCCGCAATGCCCGCCTTGAGCGTATTGAAGCTGGCTTGAAGTTCCGCCTTGGCCAACGCCAGTTCCTTGGTGAACAAGGCCGGTACCTCGCGGGATAATTGCCGCAGCAAGCCGACGACGGAAGCGTCGTCAGGTGGTGTGGCCGGTCTTGTGCCCGGAAGATCTGAGTCGTCTCTGTTCATCACAGTTCTCCTTTGGCGTTGGGTGAAGCCGGCGGCATTGCCGCAGCGAAGTCGGAAGGATGATCGTGCGGATTTTGCGAGGCCGGTATGAAGCCGGAGGCCAATTCCGGCGCCGGGTCGGTATGAGACGGCACGGACGTTTCATAAGGACGCTGAGCGCCAAACCCACCCGCTGGCGGTGTTGACCTCCCCGCCGCCGGGTCGTGTTCACCCTGCATGGTCATGGCCGCAGAACTGCCCGCCTTGAGAAAGCGCGACAGGCCAAAGCCCAACGCAATACTGCCGGCAATGAACAGTGCGGGATTGCTGCGAGCCAGTTCGGCGCCGTCATGCAGAAGCTGTTCGGCGCTTTTACCGCGCAGATTTCCCGCCAGCCCACTCATGGACTCCGCCATGTCGGTGAGGTAGTCGGACATGCCCAGCGTGTCTTTATCCTCAAGCTCGGAAACGAAACTTTTCGCGCCTTGGGCCAAAGCTTCGATCTGATCGGCAGCCGTGTCACGGTACTGCCCGAACTGAGCGTCAGCCTGTTGCCTTGCGCCGCCGAGCGCCTCCGTGACGTCATCTTTCAAATGTTGAAAACCCTGCTCAGGTTTGCCGCTCTCTGGATTACCGTTGCTGGTTCCAGCCCTACTATCTGAAGTGTCCATATCGTCGCTCGCCTTCTGGTTGAAAACGCGTCACGGGACTTCGCGGCGGATTGCCCGAGCCCCTCATAGCAGAGGACGAGAGCACCCGGTAGTGAGTTCAAAGAAGCTATCGATGGATGCGACGAGGGGAGCCATTTGTAACGGCTATTGGGGTCTGTCATTCACCGGTGGTCGTTAAACCAGCATCAGTTGGCCGAACCATGACCTGAATTCTTGTCAGTCCTACCCGCTCGGCCTGTTCCAAAATCTCCTCGGGTGTCGCATCGGCACTGGGCATGATCAGACTGTTTTCTCCATCTCCGAAATGCAGCTGTAGAAGGTGCATTGCTCCCTCATGGACAGGCAGCTGAACCTGCTTGAGTTCGAAGGTGTATGTACGGGGTTCGCCGTTAAAAAGGTAGTTCAAGGTGTATTCACGCATCACGATGTCCTTGATACAGAAGTACTGCAGATGCACCCAATACCCTCGACGTTGAGGGTATGCAGGTTGGAGATGCTTGCAGTTTCGAGCGTTCGATTTATCGCAGTACCAATCGTCGATGTCCTTGCAGATAACCTTTTAGTCATCCCGATGGAACATTGAGCTCAGCGTCGTCCTCTATCGCAACACCAGTGCACACTGAGGATGCCGCCATGATCGATCCATCAACCGGTATGAAGCCAGGCGAGCGGTACGCTGTCGAAAGCCTGGAGCGCACGAAACACTTTCCAGGTTTTTTCCTTGATGGAAAGTATTACCTGGGCCCCGAGTTGATGACGGCGGTCGGATGGCTGGAAGGACAGACGTTTTTTTACGACGAGCTCGATCCTGCCGGAGAGCCGGTGTTCCCGGATCGAGTCGCAGGCACGATTGAAAATCTGACGCTAAACCTCGCGGACGGCGCGCGTCTGAACCTGTACGAGGTGCGATATCACGCTCGGGAAGAACTAATGGCATCCGGGGTCGATAACCGCCCTGCTCCACTCGGTCGCCAAGACTACCGGCTGCTCAAAAACAAAGTGGTGGTGATCACCGGAGCGTCAAGTGGGATAGGCCGCGCAGCGGCTCATGCATTTGCTGACAAAGGCGCTCGCCTGGTGTTGGGTGCGCGTGACAAGGCCGCACTTGATGAAGTTGTCGAAGAATGCACAGCACGTGGCGCTTCAGCCATGGCCGTGCGCACCGATGTCACCAATAGCGAGCAGATGCGCGCTTTGGCAGATCAAGCCGCTGCCTTCGGTGACGGACGCATCGACATCTGGATCAACAATGCAGGTGTTGGTGCGGTCGGCAGCTTTGAGGAGACGCCGCTTGAAGCGCACGAACAAGTGTTGCAGACAGATCTGCTGGGTTACCTGCGCGGCGCCTATGTAGCATGGCCATATTTCAAGAAACAAAAACGAGGAATCCTGATCAATACCCTGTCACTGGGTAGCTGGGTCGCACAACCGTATGCCGCTGCCTACTCCGCCAGCAAATACGGTTTGCGCGGCCTGAGCGAAGCACTGCGCGGTGAACTGTATGACTATCCGCAAATCCATGTCTGCGACATCTATCCAGCGGTCATGGACACGCCAGGATTTCGTGACGGTGGCAATTTCACAGGCCATGCACTGAAACCCCCGCCTCCCATTTATGACCCGCATCTCGTCGCCGAGGCCATGGTGGCTTGCGCGCTATGTCCCAGACCGAGTACTACCGTCGGCGCAGCTGCAACCCTGGCACGGATAGCGCATTTTTTGCTGCCTGGTTTTCCGTATCTATCTGGATGGTTGACTCGCCTGGGTTTGCAACACAGTCCGCAGGCGACCTCGACATCGGGCAATCTGTTTGTCCCCTCGAACGCTCAACGTCAGGTTGAAGGTGGGTGGCGAGCGAAGGCGCATCGACCCTCGCTCGCGATCGTTGTGGGTGCGACGCTTTTGGTGGGTGGCTTGATGTTCGCTTTGAGTCGCCGTGGCCCGCAATCAGGTCGGCCTGACTATAAACGCGGGATCAAATGAAACTCACGACACCTGATGGCCGATATTTTCTAGTCAATGGGCAGCTGTGGCGGTGCACCAATCCATCACTGCATGAAGATGTGCGGCAATACCTCGTCAATGACCGGATGAAGTAGTGCCATCACGCATCATTCAGGCCAAGCCTGATTTGGCCGAAGGCTACATACGCTGCGTATGCCGACAAAATACAACATACAACCCGTATGTCAATCGAAGGGTTGCCCGTTCTTCACAAAAATCCCACCGCTGCTACTCGCAAAGACATACGACATGCACGCCACTTGACATACGCAACGAATGTTAAATAGCATGATTAACATACGGAGCGTATGATCAGTCTTCACAAAGACAGACATACCCCCGTCACCCGAAAAAAACCCCAACATCACGCAAGCCAACAGGAGTACTTATGATCGACAGTCTCGCTGGGTACCAGTCACCCTCCATGATTTCCGACGCGGCGACCCGGGAATCGCTCAATGCCTTTATCGCGAAAGTCCTGCACGGTTTTTCCACGCCTGGCTCGGACGTCGCCAAGTACTTCGCCGACCCCGATGTCGCGATCGCCGGTTCCGGCCTGGACGAGTTCTTCATGGGAACCGAAGCGGTGCAAAATGGCGTGACGTGGGTGACCACCTTGAACATCCGCTGGGAACCACGACTGGTGGTGTCCTGGATGCGCGGTGACATTGCCTGGGCGCAGATCCGAATCGACGGCCACACGATTGAAAACGCTGAACCGACTGTCGTTCAGTACAACGCGACCGGAGTCTTCCAACGCAAGGGCGACGGCTGGACCTGGCTGTACTGGGGTGGAGGCGAACCGCAAAAAGTAGCTCGACTGTAATCAGACACTGCTTCGAGTTCGACCTGATCCAAAGCCGTTAGCTGCAGGCATTTCTTTATTCATCACTGAAAACAGTGATCAATAAACGGGTGGATTGCCGCCAACGGCTGAGGCTCGATCACCTCCCCAACCCAGCCTGTTACCCGATCTCGATTTTCCGCCCCCTGCTTATCAACCCGCCATCGGGATTGCACCGGAGGCCCAGATGCCTTTTTTCAGAACCTACGCCTTTCATCTCGACGAAGCTTCGCTCGATAAACATTGCCGACCCGCTGATTTTTTTGCCTGCGATACCTTGATGCCGGAAGAGGACGACAAGCCTGGCGTCCCCCACGCCAATGAAACCTGCGAACAAGATCTGCAAGCGCAGAAGTCTTGAGCCAACCATCGGCCCTCCCCATTTCATCAGGAGAGCGGCTGATGGCCTTAGCGTGTGACGCCATCCAATGCCCCCAAAAAACGGGGGCTCTTTTCAAAGTGCCTTGGCCCAATCGCGCAACAAGTACTTCTGGATCTTGCCGGTCGAGGTCTTCGGCAATTCGCTGAACACCACGGTCTTCGGCAATTTGAAACCCGCCAGATGCTCACGACAGAACAGGATGATGTCGGCTTCCAGGGTGTCCCGATAATCGTCTTTGAGCTTGACGAAGGCGCAAGGGGTTTCGCCCCACTTTTCGTCCGGGCGGGCGACCACTGCGGCCTCCAGCACTGCCGGGTGACGATAGAGAACATCTTCGACCTCGATGGTGGAGATGTTCTCGCCGCCCGAGATAATGATGTCCTTGAGTCGATCCTTGATTTCGACATAGCCGTCAGGGTGACGAACCGCCAGGTCGCCAGTGTGGAACCAACCACCTTCGAACGCTTCACTTGTGGCTTCGGCGTTCTTTAAATAACCCTTCATGACCGTGTTCCCGCGCATGAAGATTTCGCCAACACTGGTGCCATCCAGGGGGACAGGTTCCAGGGTTTGCGGATCGGCAACCATCAGCCCTTCCAGGGTCGGATAGCGCACGCCTTGACGCGACTTGATCCTTGCACGCTCATTCAGTGGTTGCTCGTCCCACTCGTCATGCCAGGCGCAAACGGTCACCGGGCCGTAGACCTCGGTCAGCCCATAAACGTGAGTCACCTTGATGCCCATTTCCTCCACCGCACCGATGACCTTGGCCGGTGGTGCGGCGCCTGCAAGCATGGCGTCGACCGGATGATCGAAGGTGACTTTGGCCGAGTCGGGCAAGTTGACCAGCCCATTGAGGACAATCGGCGCACCACACAGATGGCTGACCCGATGCTGGTGAATCAACGCGAGAATTTTGTATGGGTCGACGCGGCGCAGGAACACGTGAGTCCCGGCCAGCGCAGTGACTGTCCACGGATAGCACCAGCCATTGCAATGGAACATCGGCAATGTCCAGAGGTACACCGGGTGGTGCCCCATGGCCCAGGTCATCTGATTGCCCAGTGAATTGAGATAGGCCCCGCGGTGGTGGTAGATGACGCCCTTGGGGTTGCCCGTGGTGCCGGATGTGTAGTTGAGCGAGATGGCTTGCCATTCATCTTCAGGCCATTGCCAGGCGAACTGCGGGTCACCTTCAGCGAGGAAGGCTTCATAGTCCAGCGCACTCACCGCGCTGCCTTCGCCGTACTCCGGATCGTCCACATCGATCACCAGTGGCGGATGGGAGAGCACGCTCAAGGCCTCACGAATGACCGCGTGGAACTCACGATCAGTGATCAGCACTTTGGCTTCGCCATGTTCAAGCATGAAGGCAATGGCTTGCGCATCCAGGCGTACGTTCAGGGTATTGAGCACCGCGCCGATCATCGGCACGCCAAAGTGAACTTCAAGCATGGCCGGGATGTTGGGCAGCATCACCGCCACGGTGTCGCCCTTGCCGATACCCCGCTGGCTCAGTGCGCTGGCCAGGCGCCGACAGCGCTCATAAGTCTCTTGCCAGTTGCGCCGGATTGCGCCGTGGATCACGGCAGGATACTCACCGTAGACGGAGGCCGTGCGCTCGATGAAGCCCAGCGGAGAGAGGGCGATATGGTTGACTGCCGAGGGCGCCAGGCCTGTTTCGAAAATCGACATGTGGTTTTTCCTGTGGGGAGATCACCAGCCTGTTTGGCTGTGCTGGAAACCTCCAATGGCTGATTGTTAGCTCTGTTCAGGGTTCAAAACGGCCCCAACTGATCGGTGGGGCCGCGGAGACGGTGGAAAGGCTTGGTTTTAAGCCGTCTGTTGCCTGGTTTTGCGCAAGTGCGCGCGCCAGGTCATGGCCCAGTGTGCCGGGTCTTCCAGTGGAGCGCTCTTCAATCGATGAATCGCCTGATTATGCGGCGAAGTCTTGACGATCTCCGGGTTCGAGTAGGCCTCGTCGGATATGTGGGCAAGCACTGCAATCCAGGTGTCCAGCGCCTCCTTGCCATACATCTCGCCCGGCTCGGGGGTAAACGGTTCTGGCACCAGCCATGGGTGATGGCTGCTCCACATCGGGTCGATACCGAAATCGCTCATGCGATTCTGCACGTCATGCACATCGACCCCGGTGTCTTCCTTGAGCTGCTCAAGGCTGTAGCGGGTCATCTCCATTCGGTGGCTCTTGGCATCGGGGTGGGAACGGGTCACGCCCCGAATCGCCAGCAGGCCTTTTTCCATGTAGTTGTTGGCGAGCACCGAAATATCCGACGCCTCTGCCATGCCTGCTGCGCCCATGGAACGCGACCAGGCGTAGGCCTTGAGGATGACCGGCACGTTGCCCCAGAACTCGCGGATCTTGCCGGAACTCTGCGGGCGGTCGTAATCAAGACTGTAGCGTTCACCGTCAAAGGCCACCACCGGCGCAGGCAGGAACGGTGCCAGTTCCGCCGAACATCCGTAGGCGCCCACTGCCGGGCCCCCTACTCCACTTTTCGGTGCGCCGAACGTCTTGTGCAGCATGAACATGCACGCATCAAAACCGAGCTCCCGCGCACGAATCTTGGTCATCGCGCCGTTGAAATTGGCGTGGTCGTAGAAGCACAGGCCGCCCGCCTCATGCACCACGCGCACCCACTCGCGAATCTCCGGGTTATACACGCCCATGTCATCGGGGTTGTTCACCATCAATGCTGCCGTGCGGTTGGACACTGCGGCTTTGAGGGATTCGAGTGACGGATATCCGTTCTCTTCGATCATCAGCGTGATGACCTTGAACCCGGCGGCAGCGGCCGTCGCGGCGCTGCTGGGGTGCGTCTGGATGGTGGTGATGATTTCGTTACGCTGCTCCAGCTCGCCACGGGAAGCGTGGTAAGCACGGGTCACGGCGCAACTGGTGTACGCAGCATCAGCCCCGCCGCCTGCCTGGAAGATGAACTGATCCATCCCGGACAACTCACGCAGGATCGTGTCCATGCCATGCACGACTTCGAGTGCGCCTTGCAAGGTGTCCTCGTCCTGATACGGATGCACGTGGGTGATTTCCGGGCGCCAGGCCATCGCCTCGTTGATCTGCGCGTTGTACTTCATGGTGCACGTGCCGAACAGGCTGATGTTCATCATGCCCAGGGTCTGCTGCGACAGGCGCAAGTAGTGATACAACACCTCGGGCTCGGACATCTCTGGCAACGCCGGTTTGCTGGAGCGGCGCATGTTCGCGGGAATCAAACCGTCTGCGCTGCCGACCGCCGCTTGCACGTCAGCCTCAACGTCGGAAAAGATCACACCGCGACGGCCGGGATAGCCCATCTGCAGGATGACGGGTTCGCTCCAGACGGGAGCATGGTATTGCTTGAGTGGTGTGCTCATTGTGCGATTACCTTTTTGAGTGCAGCGGTCAGACGCTGAATATCGGCTTGGGTGTGAATCTCGGTGACGCAGTACAGGGCGCTGGCCCCAAGCGCTGGAAAGTCCTGTGTCAGGTCTTTGCCGCCGAAGATTCCCAACGCGAGCAAGCGCTTGTTGATGTCGTTCACGTTCAGCCCGGTGCCGTCGAAATTCACCACGAATTCCTTGAAGAAACCGGAAGGGAATGTCACTTCCACACCCTCAATTTCACCCAGCAACTTCGCCGCGTAGTGAGCACGTTGCAGGATCAGATTGCCGACATCCTCGAAGCCTTTTGGCCCCATCATCGCCATGTAGACGGCGTTGGCGATTGCCCACATGTAGACCGAGTGACCGGTCCAGTCATTGCCCTTGTCGCGCAAGCCGTAGGACGATTGTTCGAACAGGCTCAGGCCAAAACCGTATTCGCCGGGTTTGGTGGTTTCAGCGATGCTGATGAACAGCGTCGGGTATTGATGGGCGTACCGTTCTTCGTCGCGGGTGGCAATGAAGCCGCTGACCCCGCCACCACAGTTCATGTGCACTCCCAGCGGTTGCGTGGTGCCCACAACGATATCGGCGCCAAAATCAATCGGAGCGGCCAGCACGCCGAGGGAGATCGGATCGACGCCGACGATGACTTCGGCACCCGCAGCGTGGGCGATGGCGGCAATCTCGGTGCCTTGCTGTTCGATCACGCCGAAATACGACGGTGTTTCGAAATAGACCGCGGCCGTTTGCGCACCGATCGAGGCACGCAGGTGATCAAGATCGAGCAAGCCGGTTTTCGGGTCGAAGTCGACGAGTCGCACGACAATGTGGCCTGGCATTTCCACGGGTTCGCAGTAGTTGCGGATGATGGACAGTCGCTCCGGATCGATGGCGCGCACCACCGCCACTTCGCTGCGCCCGGTAATGCGGGTGGCCATGCGAATGGCATGGCCCGCAGCGCAGCCCCAACTGCGCACCGGCAGGCCGACCAGGTCCATGTTCAGCAACTCGCCGAGCTGGCTGCAGAACTCGAACCAGGCTTGATTGCGACCGTGGTCGGAGCTCGGTTCACCAAACACCGAAGTCAGCCACTCGTTGCGGCGCACGACCTCGTCGCACGCGGCCGGGACGTGATGCTGCCAACAGCCGGCGCCCAGGAAATTAAGGTTTTGCTCGCAGGTCTTGTTTTTCGACAGCGTGCTGACCAGGTGCCGACGCAACTCGCTCTCGTTGAGCGCGGGAGGCAAATCAATCGGACGTTGCAGGCGGTGCTCATTGGGAATCTGCTGGAACAATTCCTCGATGCTGTCGACACCGATCGAGTCGAGCATCTCTCGTTTGAGCGCAGGAACAGAGTTCGCCATATAGGGGTGGGCGACATGATTACTCATGGGGTTATCCTCGTTTTTTTTCGAATGAAACAATTGATCAGGATCGAACCCTGAAGAAGACGGACCGGTCAGGCCCGGTGTGCACGCGTATGTGACCGCTGAGCATGGCGTCGACTTCGGCGTCGCCCGTGTCCACGCGCAGGCAGCCGGTGTCGAGGGATAGGAGCTTGTCTATCGAGGTGATCACGATGATGTGGTCGCGCCCTGTACGGCGGATGACCTCGGCGCTGATCTGCTGGTTGCCACGCCCGAACAAGCTGCCGTGACCGCCCAGCACACCGACGATGATGTGGGTCTCGCGCCCCTCCATCAGACGGATCAACTCGTGTTCATTAAGATCCGTGCCAACCAGCGCACCGTCCATGACCGCGTCTACGCCCAGCAGCGTCGACGGCAGGCCTAGCTCCGTCATGACCCGTCGTGTGGTGGTGCCTGGTCCTAGCAGATACAGGCAGCCGGGCTTCATCTCTCTGACAACCTGTCGGGACACGGCGTCAAGTGCCATGCTTTCGTTGGCCACCGAACCGGCCTTGGCGTTTTGAGTCAGGTGACGTTCATGCGGGCTGCGGGCATAGCCATACAGCCGTGCCGACACCTGATCGCTGCGCATGGCGGCCTCGTCGATGTCCATGACCTCGGCTTCGCGAAAGCGCACCGAGGATTCGCCGGCAACGAAGCGTGCCGCAAGATTTCCGGCGTTCTGCGGATTGGTGCCGAACACAGCGGAATACATCTTTACGCCCGTCGGGATACCGAGAATGGGTACGCGATCGCTGACCATTGCCAGCACATCGCGCGCCGTGCCATCGCCACCGGCGAACAGAAGCAGATCGACCGAGGCATACGCCATGACGAGCGCGGCATTGCGGGTGTCATCGGGCCGGCTCGCTCCCGGTGATGACGTATAGACGACAATCGGATCGAGACCGGCGGCACGCGCTACATCTTCACCCAGCTCGCCAGAGCCGGTAATCAAGCGAAATGGCGTCATTGAAGCCGCCAGCCGATTGAGCGCGATCAAGGCCCGATCGCTTGAAACGGGTTGCGCACCACGGCGCCTTGCTTCCTGCAAAATCTCGGCGCCGTCAGTGCCCTTTAACCCAACACGCCCGCCCATCCCGGCGACCGGGTTGAGGATAAATCCCAGGGTTTTCCCCTGAGCTGCGGGATGAAGTGAAATATCAGAATCGCGCTGTTCACGCATTGCTCGGTATCCTGTGCGAATTGGCGGGGCCCAGAGCCTGAGAGCACACCGCTCAGACTCATTGCATACGCCGCGTATGTCGGACATAATACGACATACGCAAGGTATGTCAACTTACATACGTCACGAATGTTAAATTCTTTATAGGGAACACGACCGATGGCGCAGAAGCGTGCGGACATGATTGCGGAGACTCGCGGCAAACTGATCAAGGCTGCGCGAGACGCCTTTGCTACGAAGGGATATGCAGAAAGCTCGATGGACGATTTCACCGCTCAAGCGGGCCTGACCCGAGGTGCGCTGTACCATCACTTCGGCGACAAAAAGGGTTTGCTGCAGGCCGTCATCGCCCAGATCGACGGGGAAATGGGGGCGCGCCTGGCGGTGATTATCGAAGAGGCCAACACCACTTGGGACGGCTTCATCGATGAATCCATCGCCTACATCAAGATGTCCCTGGAACCGGAAATCCAGCGCATCGTGTTCCTCGACGGGCCAGCGGTACTGGGCGACCCGTCGCAATGGCCCAGCCAGAACGCGTGCATCCGCAGCACGCAACGCAGCATTCAAAAGCTGATCGACGAAGGGACGATCCGCATGGTCGACCCAGAAGCTACGGCCCGCCTGATCATGGGTGCCCTGCTCGGCGCTTCCTTGTGGATTGCACATGCTGAAGATCCTCAGACTGCCTCTGAAAAAGCCGTCGAAAGTTTCCGGACCTTGGCGTCCGGATTGCTGCTGTAAAGGCAAGCGACAGACGTAACGGTGCCGCACAATGCACAGGCAGGTTCAACACTTCGACCAAATCATCGAACACGCCGCGTCACTGGCGCACTGGTCGCAGCACTACGACAAACTGACGCCGGGTGCTTTTCACGGTGTCCTGCAGGACATGCAACTGAACGGCGTCCGATTGTTCCGTGAAACCCTGAGTAGCGCTGTCGCTCAGCACACGCACACGCCTGCCCACTGCATAAACCTGCTGCTGCCGGTGAACCTGCCGAGTCAGCCCGACGTGGCGCCGAATCGAAGCATTCTTGCCGACGGGCTGAACTTCCTGCCCTACGACGGCGATTTCTTTTTCGTTACGCCACCGGGCACTGACTACATTGTGATTTCGCTGGATTGCCAGGTACTTGAACACCTGTTGGTCGCCGAGGACGTTGAACTGTTCTACCGCCGACCCAGGGGTTACGGGATGAAGCTTTCCGCCAGGCGTTTGCAAGGTGCGCAAGTCGCCATGACCAGTCTGCTCGAACCCCTCGAGATCAATGACCAGGCCTTTCACAACGTCGTACTCGCTACGCTTCTCGACGTGCTTGAACCGCAAAACCCGGTGCGCATACAGGGGCTGGGCGGCAGCCACCAGCACATCGTCAAACACTGCCATGAGCGCGTACTGCAAAGCCCTGCCGGGGAATCGCTGTCGATCCTCGACTTGTGCCGGGAGTTGAAGATCCCCCGCCGCACGCTGCATTACAGCTTCGAAAAGATCGTCGGCATCTCGCCTCTCTCGTATTTGCGCGCCATACGTTTGAACGCCGCCCAGCGCAGCCTTGCCGAACACCCGGCCCCCAGCGTCGCCGATGTGGCGTACCGCTGGGGGTTCACCCATCAAAGCTATTTCAGCCAGGAGTACAAACGCCTGTTTGGCCACTCACCCTCGGCGCAACGGCGTGGATAGTCGGCCGAAGCTTGCGATGCATCACACGATCGGCCCACAGCAGTAGCAACGCCGACAGGCACATCAGCGCGCCACCCAAGAACTGATCCAGTTGAGCACTCATGCTCACGGCACCGTGCATGTGCATGGGGTACAGAGGTGGACTGAGCAGCAGCATCACACCGACCAGCACCTGCGGCAGCGCCACCGCCAGGCTGAAGCTCCACCGCTTGCGCAAGGGAACATCTGCGCGCTGGCAGTAACGCCCCATCACCCGGCACAACCACAACCCGCTCAAGGCCATGGCCCATTTCATCAGCGCATACAGCGTGGCATCGTCCATCAATCGTTGATGCAATTGCGGCAGCATCCATACGCCGCTCATTGCGCCGAACGCGATCACCACCCAGATGCGCACCGCCCTCCCTTCCCTTCTGAAACCGGCTTCGCTGACCGGCTCCCGGGCGACGGCAAACAGTAAAAGAATCGGCGCCAAGTGATGGATCAAGGCGCTTTGCAGGCAGTGCAGCCAGACGCTGTGGCGCGCCGCGGCGTCCAGCGCCGGCTGCATGCCCAGCAAAAACACCAGCGCAGCACCGCCCAGCAACAGCGGTTGACGCTTCCAACCCTTAGGCCCGCCGCTCACCCAGCAAACAAACACCGCAATCGCCAGCCACTCCAGCCAGGCCCAACTCGAAAATCCAGACATGACAACACCCTCGACCCAAGCGCAAAGCGCTTGGGCATTCATCGATTGAAGCCTGATCAGGCGTTGTGTTTGCAGCAACTGGCCGGCCGACCCTCCTGGACACTGGCGTGGTCCTTGCTCGCCGGCAAGTCCATGGCCGGGTTGCCGTTGAAGAAGTTATTGGGCTTGAGTTTGAACCCGACGTATTCCACCGGCATCACCGGGAAATCCTCCGGCTTGCAGATGTGGGTATGGCCAAAGGTGTGCCACACCACCAGATCCTGGTTGTGGATCTCGCGGTTGTTCTGCGTGTACAGCGGGAGGCCGTCACCCCGATGCTGATTGGGGTAATCGCCGGAGCCGTAGCGCTCGCCGGGCGCGTAAGGCGTCACCCACAGGTGCTTGCTGGCAAACCCGGCGCGGCGACCAAACGAACTGTCGGGTTGGGCGAGCATGACCGGATTGTGCTCGGCCATCAGCTTGTAGCCGGGGTGATTGCCGACGGCGTTCTTGACGTTCGGATTGATGATCTTCCAGAAGCGTCCGGTCTGGCCGTTGGCCTCACGGGCCGCGTCCAGCTCATGGGTAAACGTGGTGGTCACACTATCGAAGACGTTGCCCCAGGTATTGCCCTCGCCTTGCGGGCGAGACTGGAAATTGGTCTCGGTCACCGAGTTGTGCTCGCCATCCACCATCATGTGCAAACGCGCACTGAAAAAATGCTGGTGGGTCGGGCCGTAGAACTCCGGCGTGACCATTCCGCCGCCACTGGCGGGGCGTTGACCGGGGGCCAACGCGGCGGTCTGGATGATCCCGGTCAGTTTGGCTTCGAGTTGAATCGTTCCGTCCTGATACAGGTACCAGAAAAAACCGTAGTCGTAGTTGGCCACGGTGCAGAAGAAGCTGATCACCAGGCGCCGGGAGCGACGCACTTCGAACACGCCGGTACGAAACTCATAGTGTTTCCACAGCGTGCCGTAATCCTCCTCGTGCATGCAGATAGCGTTTTTCATGACAAAAGCTTCGCCCTGATCATTGACCGAAGGCACATCGAAATAACGAATCGCCCCCAGGCAGTCGCAGCCCAGTTCCAGTTGGTTGGCCAGACGACCGAGCCCGTATTCGCCGCCGTCGAACGCGCATTTCCAGTAATGATTGAGCTCGTTGTCCGAATACGGAACGCCCATGTCGGTGACACTGGCGCGGTAGAGGATCGGGCGCACGACATCGCCGTCCTTGTAGCCCAGTTGGTGCAGAACCAGACCCTCACGCGGCGTGAAGCCGACGCGGAACTCCCAGTCCTGCCAACTCACTTTCCAGTCATCGACGGTGAAGCTCACGCCCTCGGGCTGCGTGATGTGCAACGGTTTGAGCCCCTCGCGCGGCTTGCCCAGGGACGCTGAATCGTAGTTGATCGTGGCCTTGGGAATCGGCGTCAGACGGCCGTCGTCCAACAGTTCGATGACCTCGCCCTTGTTCAGGTCGATGATTGCAACCAGGCCTTCGATCGGGTGGGCGTAGCCGTTGTCGGTCAGTTTGTCACGGTAGAACGCGACGCCACGCATCAGCCGCTTGCCCTGATAACGCTCGTCATCACCGAAATGTCCAAACGACCAGGGATCGATCTGCACGTTTTCGATATCGGCATCGGTGAGGCCCCGGCGCTTGACGGCCGCACGCCACGCTGGATCGTTCTGCACGGCTTCCACGCACAGGTCGAACTCCTCAATCATGATCGGTGCATGACCCTGGCTTTCAATGTCGACCGCTTGCCAATCGACAAGGGTTTGGCTGTTCAAATCCACCAGCGCTTCGAAGGTGTTGCCCGTCAACTTATCCAGCACCAAGGCAAATGCACGCCGGGTAAATGCCTGGCCTGGCACATGCTCCAATACCTCGCGCTTATCCGGCTCGGCGAGGTGCAGGTACGGGAAGCGGCATTTATCGTGAAGGTTTTTTTCCCGTTTCAGGATGCCACTCGCCAAAGCAAGTTCTTCTAGCGAAAGCGGGTCAAGCGGGTGGGTCGCGGTGGTTATTTTAAGATTCACGTTCATGCTTCGTACTCTTCCAGTCAAATGTACTTTTGGGTTTAAAGGCATTCGGACGATGAAGAAGCTGCAGCACTGCGGTAGGTCGGCCCATAAAGACTACGACCAACTATCGCAGGCGCATTAACACAAATTGGCAGAAACACAGCGGACACTCGCCAAACTAAAGGAGCTGGCATGTTTCTGGCTTTTTAATCAATCAAGGCACAGCGGATAAATGATCCGGCAACGCTGCGGTCAGGTCGGCAACCCTACTGCGCATTCCAGTTATCCAGACTTTCCTCAGTACTTCGCACTATCAAAGAGCAACCTGCACTCATGCGGTGCTACAGCGTCCAAACGACTGTTCAATCAACTTTTCTTTAAACGGCCTTTAATCACGCCGTAAAAGAACAGCACCACCAGAAGTAACGGCGTTCCATTCACCCAGGCCGATTCACTGCCAGTCAGTAGCCCGTAGTTCTCATAGATCAGGTAAACCGCCAGGCTAAGCCCCGCGAGTGCAACCAGTGGGCAGACCAGGACTTTGAGATACCGGCGATCGCTGCCCTTCTTGAAATAGGCAACCACCGCCAGCGAAATGAATGCCTGAAGCCCGATAATCCCAAGCGTTGCCAGCGCTAGCGTCACCGGAAAAAGGAAGACAAAGGCGTCGTAACCCAGCGACGTCGGGACGGCGATGCAGACTGCAACCAACACCGTCACCAGAAGACTCGCATTGGCCGGGGAGTTTTTTTGCGGATGAATGTTCGATAGCACACTCGGCAAATGCTTATCTTTGGCCAGCACATGCACGTAGCGAGTGGCAGCGTTGTGCAGCGACAACAAACAGGCAAAATTGCTGGTGCACAGCATGATCGAAACAAGGGTGGCCGTTGTGCCTCCCAGGCGTGTCGAAAACAGGTTGATGATCAGTTCGCCTTGGGCCGTTGCCGCTTCGCCCTTGATCGCCTCTACCCCGATTCCGCCGACGACCAGCCAGATAATCACAAAGTAAGCGACAGCCACTAAAGCCACCGCGAGACGCGTGGCACCCGGAATGGATTTTTCCGGCCGCTTGGCTTCCATCGCATACAGCGCTGCGGACTCGACACCGAGGAAGGCTGCCAGCGCAACCATCATGCCGACGCCTAGGCCGGGCGACGTTATTGCATCAACCGATACCGCCTCAATCGGGAACGCCGCGAGGCCTTTATCCATGAAAATGGAGACGCCCAGCAAAAACAGCATGAAGAACTCTGCAAGCACCAAGGGCACCAGGATCTTCGCGGCAAAATCAATATTCGCCCGCCCCAGATAAGACGTCAGCGCCATGAACAACACCGTCCATGACGTCCAGCCAATGTCCACGCCAAATGTTTGCAGGGTCAAGTTGGTGTAGTAGCCCGAGACAATTGCCAAGGCGATGGTAATTGCCAGGTAGGACGCCAATGCGACCCATGCCGCACCCGCGCCAACTCGCGGGCCAAACACCACCGATAGATACTTGTAGAACGCGCCCGCGCCCGGGATCGCGCGAATCAACTCGCCATAGCCGACCGAGAAACAAACCATCAAGAACCCGGCCACCAAAAATGTTCCGGCCAAACCCGGCCCGTTGCCGAGTTGAAAGCCAATGGGCGCGGCGGTGAGAACGGCGCCTAAAGGCGCGGCTGCGGCAATCACCAACAATGCGATCTGATAAGTACCCAGGTTGCCCTTGAGTTTTTCGCCGACTAAAGGCGCCTCTTCACGCAGGGATTCGGTTAGCTCTGTCATCACAAAAGCTCCACTCTTTTATTGTTATGAATCACGCCAATGGGTCGATGCAGTAGCGTCCTTGCTGAAAATTCACCAAGGGGTTACATCCCGATGCTGACTGTCTCGGGCAACGTGCTGGCACCATCGATCACGATTTGCGCACCGTTGATGTAACTGGACTCGTCCGACGCGAGGAATGCCGACAGCTCACCGACTTCGTCGGGCCTGCCCAGCCGTTTCATGGGAATGGCTGTGGCCAGTTCATCAAGCACCGACTTCGGATCGTCCGGATTGACTTGCCGGGCGACTTGCTCGGCCATCGGCGTCCAGATGAAGCCGGGGCAAATGGCATTGACCCGGATGTGATGGGGCGCCATTTCCACCGCCAGCGCCTTGGTGAAACCAATCAGCGCGGACTTGGACAAGGCGTAAGCCACCTCACCCGGATCGGCCGTCAGGTCACCGGTGACGGACGACATGACGACCACTGCACCACCGCCGGAGTTGATCATGTGGGGCAGAACCGCCCGCGCGGTATGCCACGCACCTTTGACGTTGACGTTAATGTGCAGATCGAGATCGGCGTCGCTGGAATCCAGAAACTTCGCCAGCCGGCAAACGCCGGCATTGCAAACCAACGCATTCAACTTGCCAAAACGCTGCATGCCTTTTTCGGCTATCAAGCGCATGGTTTGCGGATCGGTGACATCGCCTACTTGTGCAAGCACTTCCACGCCGTAGGTATTTTGAATCTCTGCTGCAACTTCATGGATCGATTCATCCAGATCAACAAGTATTAAGTTGGCCCCGTACTTTGCGTAGATCGTGGCATGAGATTTACCCATTCCTTTTGAAGCCCCGGTAATCAAGGCCACTTTCCCGTTTAACTTACTCATGATGTCCTCCGGTTTTTTTTGAAAAAAGTTATCCCGCCATGCTCAGGTCATTTGCCCAGGCATGCTGTTTCACAACTGGCTTTTAAGTAATGGCCGTCGCGCGATGGCTCTTCAGGGTTTCGGACGGCCGTTCGCCAAACAGATGTTTGTAGTAGACGCTGAACATGCCCATATGCCAGAAGCCCCAATTGGCGGCCACTTCACTGATCAAGGTTGGCTTATCGCTGGAGATAAGCTCCGCTCTGACGCCGTTCAAACGTATATAGCGCAGATAAGTCACGGGACTAATACCCAGGACTTTATTGAAGGCATAGTGCAACGAACGATGACTGGTTCGCAGTCCTTCACATAAGTCAGTAACCGTCAGAGCTTCACTTTTCCTTGAAAGAATATAATTGCGCGCACTGTCTACGACATGACGATGAATGAATTGCTCTGCGTGAGATTTCTTGGACACGGGCAGCTCCGCTGTCATGCCAAGGAGCAATTGCATGATGTCGAAAGTCAGCTGCTTTCTGGCTGACGCCGATTCCAGAATTGAAGGATTGGCCTCGACGGCACGGAAGAAGTTATCGAACCCTTGCCTGAACGCTGCGCACTTTTCGGGCGCAAGTGAACTGACTTCCTTGGTCAGCGCGATGACACTTTCGTCATCAAATTCGTCATCCAGGGAGTATTTCCTGAAGGCTTCAACATCAACGGATGCGCCATAGATATCGGAATAACCCGGGGTCTTGAATTTTAGTTCGGAGTCCGGCCGGAGGAAGAAAACCGAATCAATGCAATCCAGCTCTTTACCGCACCAGTAACCGTGGCCGCGCAATGCAATGGGAATGCCCAAGGCAAATTTGCCAGGCAAGGTCTGCCCATGTTGATCTACCGCTTGATTCATTACCTCGCGGAAGATCTGCACCACGCCAACGGAAATTTCGGTTACCGAACCTGCGAATTGCCCTGGGCTGATCTGCAAATACTCTTGCTGCCACTCAGATAAAGAATTCGCCAATACGTTCGCGTCCGTGACGCAAACACACTGCACACCGGCCTTGACAGCCGCTAGCGGGGGTTTGTGAAGAAGGGATCCTGCTGGATGAGATTTTTGCTGGACCGATTGCGATCTCATGGCATATCTCCTGGGCGCATCAGTGTTCTTTTTATTATTCGAAATGGCGTTTTCAACGCCGATCGAGCCTGTGCCTCGCGTCCTATGCTCATTGGCTACAGTTTTAAATTTACACGATGCTTGCAGGGCCAGGGGCGTGCGGCCTGAGATTGCGCATTTTTTTGATAGTCCGGCCTGCAGGCGTCAGAGGACGCCTGCGTCGCCGACCCCGATCATCGAACAGGGTCGAGCCCAACGACTGTCAGTCAGCCCTTGATGTCTTTGGAAAGCATGGCTTTCGGAATCAGCAGGATCAGCACACAGCTGACGAGCAGGCAGCCGCCCAGCACATAGGTGCCGTTGTTCATGTCGCCCGTCAGTGTCTCAGCGGTAGCCGTAATCATGGAGCCGGTGAATCCTGAGAGGTTGCCGATTGCGTTGATCATGCCAATGCCCGCCGCTGCGGCCACCCCGGACAACACTGTGCCTGGCAATGTCCAGAAAATTGGCATCAGGCTCAGCAAGCCTGAGGCGGAGACGCTGAGGAAGAAAATGGACACCGGCAGGTTATGGGCAAAGACGGCGCTGCAAATCAGCCCGATACCACCGATGAATGCAGGAATAGCCGCATGCAGTCGGCGCTCGCCGGTTTTGTTGGAGTGCCAGGCATTGAGTGTCATGGCGACGATGGCGGTGGAGTACGGGATTGCCGTCAGTAAACCGATGTGCAGTGTATTGGAGATACCCGTGGCCTTGATGATCGTCGGCATCCAGAACGCCAGCCCGTAAAAACCAGTATTGAATGTCAGCAGGATCAGCACCAGCAACCACACTCGACCATTGAAGATCACATCCCGAAGGCTCGACGCCTTTGTGGTGTTTTCTCGATCGAGGTTGTTTTTGAGCATGTTCTTTTCTGCCGTCGTCAGCCACTTGGCGTTGTCGATTTTATCGACCAGCAAAGTCACCACGACAACGGCCATGATCAACGACGGAATGCCTTCGATGATCAGCATCCACTGCCAACCGGCCATACCGTGGACACCCTGCATCGCCCCCATCAACCACCCTGACAAAATCCCGCCCAAGGTCAGGCTGATCGGCATGGCCATCAGGAAGCCCGCCATGACCCGGCTTTGCCGGTGCGTCGGAAACCAGTAGTTGAGGTAGAGAATCACCCCTGGGAAGAAACCGGCTTCGCATATCCCCAGCAGGAAGCGCAGCACGTAAAACATGGTTTCCGATTCGATGTGAAAGAAGCTGGCCAGCGGTACGGTAAACGCTACAGCCATGGAGACAATGCTCCAGGTGACCATGATGCGGGCAATCCAGAGGCGCGCGCCAAAGCGATGGAGGAACAGGTTGCTGGGTACTTCGAAGAGGAAATAGCCCCAGAAGAAAATGCTCGCACCCAGCGCGTAGACGGTGTTGCTGAATTGCAGGTCGTTAAGCATGTCCAGCTTGGCAAAACCGATATTGACCCGATCCAGGTACGCCGCCATGTAGCAGAACAGCAGGATCGGCAGGATGCGCAGGATGACTTTGCGGTAAGTACGATCCTCGGAGGTAAGCTCCGCCGAGCCCTCTCCTTCGAGAGGACGCTGAGATACTGATTCCATGTGTTGACCTCAAGGCATGTCGTCATGCCGATTGTTTTTGTTTTGGCTTGCGACCTTGAGTTCCTTGGGCTGACCTAAGCCAATCCGCAAGGAAAAAGGAATCTGCAAGTGATGCTGTTACCGGTAACATTTTTAATGTAGCAATTAGTTTCGGAGCAAAGCAAGCGGGCCCGGTTAAAAAAAATCAGGTGCTTTCGCGCGCCAGGATTTTGAATTCGACGACATCGAACTCCCGCGGACGTGGCAGCCCAAGGCGCTGTGCAGCAGCGCTGGCCACCAGTAATTCACCGGCGCGCCGGCCGATTCGATAGGGATCAACCGAGACGGTGGTGATCGTCGGCGTGCAATAGCGTGATACTTCGAAATCACCGAACCCGGCGATCGCGATGTCCTCGGGCACCCGTCGCCCCTGTCGATGGCATTCCATGATTGCCCCGAACGCCGACAGGTCGCTGACGCACATCACCGCGTCTGTGTCCGGCCACTTTTCCAGCAGCCGCTTCACGGACTCTCCGCCATGGCTCATGGTGATGGGCGACTCGCCATACTCCATCACCCTGGGCTCCCCTACCCCCAACGCCGCGACAGCCTGAAGGTAGCCTTGCTGACGTTGCTGACCACGGTGGTCGAGTACCGACGCACCGCCGATGTAGCCAATCCGCCGATAACCTTGCTGATACAGGTGTTCGTACAGTGCCGCCGCGGCGGCCACGTTACTGAACCCGACCGATTGCTCGATCGGGTCGGCTGGAATGTCCCAGGTCTCGACAACCGGCACTTGCGCCTGGCGCAGCAGCTTACGGGTTTCGTCCAGATGCGCGCTGCCCGTCAACATCACCCCCACCGGTCGATGGCGCAGCAGCGTACGCACCAGCAATGCCTCTTGCTCCAGGTGGTAATCCGTGTCCCCCAACAACAGGCACAAACCGTGTTCGCTGACGGCATCATTCAGGCCACGCACGGTGTCGGCAAAGTTCGAGCTCGCCAATGATGGCACCAACGCCACGATAAATTCCGAACGTCCGGTGGCCAGGGTTCCCGCAGAGGCATCAGGCAGATAGCCGAGCGTTTCAATGGCTTCGTGGACAAGCTTTTGCGTGCGCTCTGACACGTCGCGACCGGCCAGGACCCGGGAAACCGTCATCTTCGAAACACCGGCCAGTTTGGCGACGTCGGCCATTCGCGGCGGCGTGGTGGTCTTGCCTGAATCCTCGTAACTCATGAACGTCCTGTTTTCCTGAAAATGACCGGCGGACATGGAAATCAACGCCACCAACACGGATGGTCGCTGATTATACATGGCCACTGACAGGCCCACCTCTGCTCGTTGCACGCGATTACCGCGCCCATTCGAGTATCGACATTGGGTCTTTACAAAAAAAATGTTACCGGTAACATCAGGCCATTCGAACGCCCACGGATGCTTTTCAAAACCGGCTTCCTCGCCTCCTGCGGCTGTTCACTTACCGCTGATACGCCCCTAACAAGAGATAAAACCATGCCTGAAAAAACTCCTCGGTCCCTGCGAAGTCAACAATGGTTTGACGATCCCAGTCATGCTGACATGACCGCGCTCTACGTCGAACGCTTCATGAACTACGGCATGACGCGCGAGGAGTTGCAATCGGGCCGTCCCATCATCGGTATCGCCCAAACCGGTAGCGATCTCGCGCCGTGCAACCGCCATCACCTCGAACTTTCGCAGCGCACCAAAGCGGGCATTCGCGATGCCGGGGGCATTCCCATGGAGTTCCCCGTGCACCCGATGGCCGAACAAACCCGGCGTCCTACTGCGGCACTGGATCGCAACCTGGCTTACCTGGGCCTGGTCGAGATTCTTCATGGGTACCCGCTGGATGGAGTGGTGCTGACGACTGGCTGCGACAAGACCACTCCCGCCTGTCTCATGGCGGCGGCGACGGTTGATATACCGGCGATCGTATTGTCGGGCGGGCCAATGCTCGATGGACACCACAAGGGCCAGTTGATTGGGTCCGGCACGGTGCTGTGGCATGCGCGCAACCTGCTGGCCAGCGGTGAGATCGATTACGAAGGCTTCATGGAGATGACCACCGCGGCCTCTCCTTCGATCGGTCACTGCAACACCATGGGCACTGCGTTGTCGATGAACGCGCTGGCCGAAGCGCTGGGCATGTCGCTGCCAGGCTGCGCGAGCATTCCGGCAGCCTATCGTGAACGCGGCCAGATGGCTTATGCCACTGGCAAGCGCATCGTCGACATGGTCCGTCAGGATGTTCGTCCTTCGCAAATCATGACCCGCGAAGCCTTTGAGAATGCCATCGCCGTGGCATCAGCACTGGGTGCCTCGACCAATTGCCCGCCGCACCTCATCGCTATCGCGCGGCACACCGGCATCGACCTCAGCCTGGAAGACTGGCAGCGCGTCGGCGAAGACGTGCCCCTGCTGGTCAACTGCATGCCCGCCGGCAAATACCTCGGTGAAGGTTTCCACCGCGCCGGCGGCGTGCCTGCCGTGATGCACGAACTGAAGAACGCCGGTCGGCTGCATGAAGATTGCGCCACGGTCTCCGGCAAGACCATTGGCGAGATCGTCAGCAACGCGGCCGCCAGCGATACCGATGTGATTCACGCTTACGAAGACCCGTTGATTCAGCGAGCCGGCTTCATCGTACTGAGCGGAAATTTCTTCGACAGCGCCATCATGAAGATGTCGGTGGTGGGCGAAGCGTTCCGTAAAACCTATCTGTCCGAACCCGGCGCGGAAAACAGTTTCGAGGCCAGGGCCATCGTTTTCGAAGGCCCTGAGGACTATCAGGCCCGCATCAACGACCCTGCTCTGGACATCGACGAGCGCTGCATTCTGGTCATTCGGGGCTGCGGCACTGTGGGTTATCCGGGCAGCGCCGAAGTGGTCAACATGGCACCACCCGCAGCACTGATCAAACGTGGCATCGATTCCCTTCCCTGCCTGGGTGACGGGCGCCAAAGCGGTACGTCGGCAAGTCCGTCGATTCTTAACATGTCCCCGGAAGCCGCCGTGGGTGGAGGAATAGGACTGCTGGAGACCAACGATCGTCTTCGCGTCGACCTCAATGCCCGTCGAGTCGATCTGCTGGTGGATGAAAGCGAAATGGCGCGTCGCCAGGCGGCGTTCAAACCCTCCATCCCGGCTTCGCAAACCCCGTGGCAGGAACTCTACCGACAGCAAGTCGGCCAGCTCTCCACCGGCGGTTGCCTGGAGCCCGCGACCTTGCACTTGCGGGTCATCGCACGCAGCGGCGATCCACGCCACTCCCACTGATTCGCTCTTTGCAAAGGTTAACGCACATGTCCCAAACATCCGCTGTAACGTCATTGTCGGATCTCAACGCTCCCGCCCAAGACCTCGCTCAAGGCACGTGGATCAGTCGCGCCTGGATTCCTGGCGCCAGTGCAGGACCCGCCGTCGTGCTGCTCAAAGACGGGCAGGTTCATGACATCAGTACCCGAGTGGCGACCGTTTCGGCGTTGCTTGAGCTTGATGAGCCCGTTGCTTACCTGCGCAGCTTGCCGTTGAAAGAGCCGTTGATCAGTCTTGACGATCTGCTCATCAACAGTGATGCATCCGTTCGCGACGAAACACGGCCGTGGCTGTTGGCTCCGATCGACTTGCAAGCGGTGAAAGCTGCCGGGGTTACCTTCGCCACCAGCATGCTTGAGCGAGTGGTCGAAGAGCAGGCCAAGGGCGACCCGGCCAAGGCCGATAGCATTCGCGCAACCCTGGTAGAGAGCATCGGTGCTGACCTCGGGCAAATCGTGCCGGGCTCTTCCCAAGCCGCCGCGCTCAAGGAAGTGCTGATAAGCCAAGGCATGTGGTCGCAGTACCTCGAAGTGGGCATTGGTCCGGATGCCGAGATCTTCACCAAAGCTCAGCCGTTGTCAGCGGTGGGCTTCGGATCAGACATCGGTATTCACCCGAAATCCAGCTGGAACAATCCTGAGCCTGAAGTGGTACTGGCAGTTTCCAGTCGCGGCAAGGTACAGGGCGCAACGCTGGGTAATGATGTCAACCTTCGCGATTTCGAAGGGCGCAGTGCGTTGCTGCTTTCCAAAGCCAAAGACAACAATGCGTCGACCGCGCTTGGGCCATTTATCCGGCTGTTCGATGAAACCTTCGGCATCGAAGACGTACGCGCAGCAGAAGTCGCACTGCGTGTCGTCGGCGAGGATGGTTTCATCATGGATGGCAGCAGCTCCATGAACCAGATCAGCCGCGACCCACTGGATCTGGTCGCTCAAACGCTTAACGAGAACCATCAGTACCCGGATGGTTTTGTGCTGTTTCTCGGCACCCTGTTTGCGCCCAAGCAAGATCGCGATCTGCCCGGCGGAGGCTTTACCCATAAAAAGGGTGACATGGTAGCCATCAGCAGCGCCAAGTTCGGCACGCTGGTCAACCGGGTGACAACAAGCGATCGCGCTCCGGCCTGGCAAATGGGTTATCGCGCCCTGCTCGACAACTTGCAAAGCCGTGGGTTGGTTTCTGCTGCGATCAAGCCACGGTAGCCAAAACGACAACTTCCATGGGCGCAGATCAACCGTTTCCTGCGGTCGATCTGCTTCCTGGTCCCACACGGTCATTTCAACAGGTCATTCGTGATCAATGTTTTCGGCTCCAGATATGCGCTCATCCCCCACTTGCCCATTTCGCGCCCAAGGCCTGAATGCTTGAAGCCGCCGAAGGGAGCACGCGGCTCATGGGCCAACGTGTTGATGAGCACTCGTCCCGAATCGATCTGCCGTGCGACATTCACACAGCGTTCGGGACTTTTCCCCAGCACCAGGGCGCTCAGCCCATAGTCCGTATCGTTGGCAATGCTGATCGCATCAGCGTCATCCTCGTAGGGAATGATGGTCAGCACGGGGCCGAAGATTTCCTCCCGCGCGATGCGCATCCGGTTGTTGGCATCAGTGAAGATCGTGGGTTTGACGAACCAGCCGGCATGCAAGCCTTCCGGACGACCTTCGCCACCCGCCAGCAATCTCGCGCCTTCTTCCTGGCCGATGCGGATGTAGCGCTGCACCCGTTCCCATTGTTTCTGGCTCACCATCGGGCCGATGTCGGTGTCGGCGTTGCGCGGATCGCCCGATTGAATCTGTGAGACGCCCTCCTTCGCAACCCGCTCGAACTCTGCCAGCCGCCTGCGCGGTACAAGGATGCGAGTGCCCGCGACGCAAGCCTGGCCGCTGTTGAGGAATCCGGCTTGCAGGACCAAGGGCATGACCGCCTGGAAATCCGCATCGTCCAGCACCACGGTGGGCGACTTGCCGCCCAGTTCGAGCGTTACGCGCTTCATGGTGTCCGCGCCGGTCTTGACCAAATGCTGTCCGACTGCGGACGACCCTGTGAATGAGATCTTGGCAACATCGGGATGGCGGGCGATTTCCTCGCCAACCACATCGCCCCGTCCGTTGACGACATTGAATACACCCGGCGGCAGCCCCGCTTCGTGCAACGCACTGACCACGACCTGCGTCTGCAATGCGCTCATCTCGCTGGGCTTGATGACGGCGGTGCAACCTGCCGCCAGCGCAGTGGCCAGCTTGTTGCAGATGAAGCCCGCATTGCTGTTCCAGGGCGTGATCAGACCGGTAACGCCCACGGGCGTGAGAATGACCCTGGCCATGCCGACCTGTTCCTCGAAATCGAATGCCTGTAATGCATCGATCGCTTGCGCAATCACATCCGCCGGGTAAGCCGCCATCCAGCGCCCGCGAACCGAAGGCGCGCCGTATTCCACGAGAATGGCTTCCAGCAGTTCCTCCTCCCTCGCCGCCACGGCCCGGTGCATCCGTTGCAGTGCCGCGATACGCTCCTCCCGACTGGTACGAGACCAGGCCGGGAAGGCAGCCTTGGCGGCGGCGATGGCACGCTGTGCATCCAGTGCATCGCCCAGTCGAACCTGACCGATGACGGCTTCAGTGCTCGGGTTGTGGAGGTCGAACCATTCCTGACCGTGCGGGATGACAAATTCGCCGTTGATGTAGATGTGATCAATGCGCTGCATGGCGCCTCCTCGTTGAAAACGACTGGCCCGTATCGAGCCTGTATGCAGCGAAGTCTATGGGGGGCTGATTGTTCCGATAAGCTATCCTTTTGCGCATGACGCATCCTTATTTTCAGGACAATCCATGCACAGAACAGGAATGACCGAGCTAGAAGTGGTGCTGGCCGTTGCGCGCCGCAGCAGTTTTCGTGGCGCGGCACAGGAATTGGGCATGTCCTCCACCGCTGTGAGCAGCGCGGTGGCCGGCCTGGAAGCGCGCCTGAAAGTGCGCCTGTTCAATCGCTCCACGCGCAGCGTGGCCCTCACCGACATCGGGCAACGCTATGTGGAGCGAATCGCCCCTGCGTTGGCGCAAATCAAAAGTGCCGGCGAAGAGGCCAGCGTCGGCCTCGACGAACCCAGCGGCACCCTGCGCATCAATGCACCGCATGGCGCGGCCTACTTGCTGCTGGAGCCGCTGTTCAAGCAGTACGCCGAGCGCTATCCCAAGGTGCGCATCGACATCGTCAGCGAATCAAACATGGTCGACATCGTCGCCGCAGGCTTCGATGCCGGGATTCGCCTGGCAGAGTCCGTGCCGCAGGACATGATTGCCGTGAGGCTCTCAGATGACATCCGGATGCTGGTGGTGGCAACGCCGGAGTATCTCGAACGCCATGGCATCCCCGAGCATCCGCGAGACTTGCTCACTCACCAGAGCATCGGCATGCGAATGGCCCACGGTGGCCTGTACCTGTGGGAACTGGAGCGAGACGGTGAGAAGTTGCAGATGGACCTGCCGGTGCGCTTCACCTTCAACGAGATGCTGGCCATCAAACAGGCCGTGCTGATGGGCCTTGGCATCGGGTTCATTTCCGAGTGGTTCATCCAGGAAGAACTGGCCAGCGGCGCCCTGGTGCCGGTGCTGATGCCTTGGTGCCCGTCGTTTGGCGGTTTGAGGCTTTATTACTCGGGCCATCGCTTCGTGCCGGCGCGATTGCGCGCGCTGATTGATCTGGCGCACGCGTTGTGACAACCGCGATCATGTCGCTACCGACCCGACAGATCGCGGAACACTACTTCGCCACATACTTCGTGCCCCGCGAATCCCCAAGCTTTGCCTGCAACATTCCCCACTCGCGCTGAATGATGGAGTAGGGAATGAAGATGCTGATCCTCTCAGCCTTGCTTATACCGGAGTGATTGCTCACGTCGTTCAGCGTGGTTGAGTGGAAACCGATATTGATGCCGACGACACTGCCGTCACTGGTGATGACCGGCCCACCCGACATGCCCTTGATCAGCGGGGCATCATGAATGGCATAAAGCTCACCACTGTGTTCATCGGCATTGACGAACGGCGTTTGATAGACCTTGCCTTTCCCGGTCATGGTCACCAGGTAAGGACTCACCCCCACAGCCGTTATGCTTTCGCCCGCACGCGGTGCGCGCCAGGACGGGTAGCGGCCGTTGGCCTTGTGCTGGATGAAGACCAGGTCGCAGCCTGTGCTGCAACTGTATTTCACGTTGGGGATGAACGGCATATGGCGAATGGTGACGGCGTAGTCATCGTTCCATTGCACGGCAGAGGCCATGTATACATAAGGCAGAGGAAAGCCTGAATAGACCAGGAAGTATGAATCATTAACAGGTCCCGATAAGTCGGGTTTAACGAAGCCATTGCATCCTGCAGTTAAAGCTCCTATTAGAAAGCAGGCCATGATCTTGATCATGATGGATCACCGACTTAATAGAGAGAGTACGACTGTTTTTGTTGTCATTATTTTGTCTTTTGTCGGCTTGCAATACGCCTCGCCGCTTGCCCCTAGTTCGACCTTATTTACTTATGGATGAATTTGCCATGACCCGTATGACCAAATCGCACTAAATCCAATCGCTTTTTGATCAGCTTCACAGATTCAAATATCTGACGCCAGAAAAACGCCAAAAACGAAAGCGAACACCAGAAACCGCTATAGACTCTTCGCCCCAGATATTCTTCATCGAGGTGAATATGACGGTTTACGAATCAACTGAGTCCGCTGAAATTGCGCTACCCGTAGAAAGCCTGATGAATCCCAACCACGGGGCTGCCCTTATTCCTTTCGTACCTCGCGGCACGGTGACTTTGTCACTTCAGAGAACTTCGCGGTCTTGACCGGCACTGGTTTTCCGGTTGCAACAGATAGCCGGGCGCCCTCTTGGTTCGGTCTAAGAAACATTCAGGTCAACGGCAACAGGGATAACAACAATACCGGACGGGTATGCTGCTTCTATGGTACCTACACGATAATAGATCACGTTGTTATCGGTTGGGGTGTGAGCGGCGGCCTCTATACTGAGTACGCAACGAATGTAACCAGCAACGCTTCAGTTGCCGATCAAGAAGAAGGCTTTGTTCGCGGAACTACTTCAGCAAAATTCTCGACGACAAATGTAACGGCGCGCCCACTTATTGCACCATTCTGCATTGTTTCCAGGGAGACATGAGCTGGACAAGTGCAAGCGGTCGCAAGCGCAAGAACATCTACATCGGCACCAATGGCTCGTTTGGCCAGATCACTGTTGATGGCGGATTTTTGGAAGTAAATGCGGATTCGTGCCTGATTTCAAACCTTAACCAGTACTTCGGTGGCCAGGGAGGCGACATAGTGACGCTTTCGGGCTCGCGCAACATGATCGGAGATTGGTTTCATGCGTTGTTCCGCGACGGACGCTACGAACATTGAGTATCGGGTGGTGGAACCGGCGATTGGTGGCGTTATGAGCATCGCCGTACAAACGACGGCTCAGTAAAACGAAGCAAGAGGCCTGATCCTCTTGCTTTGCGTTCATTCTCAATACGCGTTAGAGCCTGAAATCACTTCGCTGTAATCACCGACAACTTGGTAATCCCCGCCCGCTCGATCGAGGCCATCGCGCGGGCCACTTCGCCATAATTCACTCCGTTGTCCGCCTGAAGCTGCACGCGCACCTCCGCATCTATGGTCTTGGCGGACTTGAGATTGACTTCCAGCAAGTCAGGCTGGATTTCGTCCTTGTTGATGAACACCTTGCCCTTGTCGTCGATGCTCACCACCAGCGGGTCTTTTTGCTCCACCGGTGCTACCGCTTCGGTCTTCGGCAGGTTGATCGGAATCGAGTTGGTCAGCAACGGCGCGGTGACGATGAACACCACCAGCAGCACCAACATGACGTCCACCAAGGGTGTGACGTTGATCTCGCTGAGCACTTCATCGCTGTCTTGTGTGGAAAATGCCATGTCAGGAGGCCTCCTTGACTTTCTGACCGGCGACGGTGGCGCCGGACTTGCTCAATACCGGGTGCAACAGCACGCGGAACGAATGCTTCTGCGCCAGGCTGTAGAAGTCGTGGGCAAAGTCGTCGAGGTCGGCCGCAGTCAGTTTCAGGCGACGCAGAAAATAGTTGTAAACCAGCACCGCCGGTACCGCGACAGCGATGCCGACGCCCGTGGCGACCAGGGCCGCACCGATCGGCCCGGCGACGGTTTCCAGGCTCGCCGAGCCCGCCGCACTGATGCCTTTGAGCGCCGACATGATTCCCCACACCGTCCCGAACAGACCGATAAAGGGCGACGTGCTGCCGATACTGGCGAGGATCGCCAGGCCACTTTCCAGCGAACGCCGCTCACGCACGATCTGCTGACGCAAGGCGCGTTCGAGACGGTCCTGATGGTTGATCGACTGGCTCAAATCAGCGTTCTGGTTATCGCTGACCTGAATCGCTGCATAACCGGCCAGCGCCACACGGGCCGCCGCGCCGGGCTGGTTGTTGGCGAGTTCGGCGGCCGAGTCCAGGCTGGAAGCAGCCCAGAATTGTTTATGAAATTTTCGGTCTTGCGTCTTCAGGCGAGTGAACTGCAAACCCTTGAGCAACGCCAGGCCCCAGGTCGCGACGGAAAAGAGGATCAACAGCCAGATGACGGCGTGTTCGATGGATTCGAAAGGGGATGCGATCAGGTTCATGGTCAGGCTCTCCAGCAAGGCATTGGATCGGTTGTAGCGATGCGCCTTGTGTCAGGTAGCCCGCGGTGTACTTCAGTAGGTTCGAGTTACTTGATTTTGAAATCGATCGGCACGCTGACCCAGCCGTCCTGGGCGACATCGCCCTGCTTGGCCGGCACGAAACTCCAGCGCTTCACTGCTGCCAGCGCCGCGTCATCGAGTTGATCGCGGCCACTGCTTTTCTGGATCTGGATCTCACCCGGTTTGCCACTGGCCAACACATGCACCCGCAACAACACTGTGCCTTCCCAACCGCGACGCATCGCCAGCGATGGATACTCCGGTGCCGGGTTCTTCAAGTAAGCGGCGCTGGCCGAGGCCGGCGTCACCGGTTTCGGTGCAGGCGGTGCGGGTGGAGCCGGCGCGGCGACCGGCTGTGGCGGTGCAGGCGGTGCCGGTGGTTGCTCCACCGGTTTCGCCACGGGTTTCGGCACAGGCTTGACCACCGGTTTTGGCTTGGGAACCGGTTTCGGCGGCGGTGGTTTCACGGCCAGTTCATCCTCCACCGGCGGTGGCGGTTCGACCACTGGCTGCGGGATCGGCTCGGGCGGCGGTGGTACCACCACGGGCGGTGCCGGTTGCGAGAACTCGATGGTCATCGGCGGAATCTCCGGCGGCACCACGGGCAGCTGCGGCGGCGGTGCCTGGTTGACCCAGACAATCACCGCACCATGCAGCACCAACGCAAACACCCCCAGCAAGACCACCTCACGACGACTCAACACACGCTTGGGCGTGCTGTGCAGACGCGACAACGCCAGGGGTTCGCGGAAAACCCGACCGATATCGAGCAGTTCGCCACCGGGTAACGGGTGTCGAAACACCTCAAGGGCACTGGTGGCGCTCTGGACATTGCCCATTGAAAGACTCCTGTAATGCTTAATAGAACGCGTACCGCGACCCGGACTAACGCGTCGATCCGGACTGCGTCACCGTCAACGGCGCTGCGGAAAACACTGCGGTGTCCGTGAGCTTCTCGACGTCGACACGATGGGGAAAGATGTTCTTTTCCACGAACAGATCATCGACTTGCTGCAAGGCTTGAACATCTCGCGATTCGAGTGGCAGCAGCGACTCATCGCCCCAACTGCGCAGGCGTTTCGAGACGTCCAGAGGAATGTCGTTGACCTTGGCGAACACCCGGGCGTACTCATCAGGGTTCTGCCGGGCCCACTCGAACGCCTTGGCGAAACGCTGCAACACGTCACTGAGCGCCTTGCGCTTGAGCGGGTCGGTGAGGGCTTCGTCCGAAGCCGTAATAAACGTCAGCCCGGTATTGATGCCCTCGCCGCTGATCAACACCCGCGCGCCCTGCTGCTCGGCAAACGCCTGATAGATACCGAACGTTGCCCAGGCTTCGATCTTGCCGGCATTGAACGCTGCGAGAGCGTCGGTCGGCAGGACGAATCCGATGTTGACGTCTTTCTCATCGACCCCGGCATTGGCCAGCGCACGAATCAACAGGTACTGGGAAATGCTGCCTCGGGCCGAAGACACCACAACGTTTCGACCTTTCAAATCCGCAACGCTATGAATGGCCGAATCGGCGGGCACCAGGATCGCAATCCCCCTCGACTGGCTGCGCCGCACAGCGACGATGCGCAACGGCGTGCCGCCAGTGGCAGCCGCAAGCACCGGCGTATCACCGGCCGGCGCGAGGTCGACGGCGCCGGCGCGCAAGGCTTCGAACAACGGCGCCGCACCCTGGAAGTTCGCCCACTCGACCTTGTAGTCAATGCCTTCCAACGCATTCGCTGCCTCGACCACGGTGCGCAAGCCTTTGGCTTGATCGCCCAGCACCAGCGTCACACCGGACAAATCGGTCTGAATGGAGGATGCCGATTTGTTGTCGACCGTTTCACCGCAACCGCTGAGCAACAGTGCGGCTCCCGAGAGCAAAACAGCTGCAGATTTCCATACCCGTAGCGACATGGTGGACCCTCCCTGGATCAAAAAACTGGAAACGGAATCAGCCATGAGCGAAACGCCGGACCGAGGTGTTGGCTGGCCGGCGCTCAGCGACGGCCGTGGTTTCCACTTCAACCCCCAGCAAACCCAACAGCCGCGCGCGGATGGCTTGAAAACCGTCCTGGCCGGTGTCTCGGGCCCGAGGCAGGTCGATGGTCAATTGGTCGGCGATCTTGCCATTGGCGAGTACGATGACCCGGTCAGCCAGCAGGATGGCTTCATCCACGTCATGGGTGACCAGCAGCACCGCTGGCGTGTGTTTACGCCACAACTCGATGATCAGCCGATGCATGCGAATCCGGGTCAATGCATCAAGTGCGGCGAACGGTTCATCCAGCAGCAACAGCTTGGGCTCGCGAACCAAACCACGGGCCAGGGCCACGCGTTGTGCTTCACCGCCGGAGAGCGTGGCCGGATAGGCTTCGAGCCGGTGAGCCAATCCCACTTCGGTCAGCGCCTGCACTGCGCGAGCCTTGGCATCCGGGATGTGCAGGCCAAGAATCACGTTCTTCCAGGCGCGCTTCCAGGGCATCAGGCGCGGTTCCTGAAACACCGCCGCCCTCGCCTTCGGCACCAGCAATTGACCACTGTCGATACTGTCGAGCCCGGCAAGGCTGCGCAGCAACGTGGTCTTGCCCGAACCACTGGCCCCCAGCAACGCGACGAATTCGCCGGGGGCGATGTCCAGATCCAGGCCATCGATGACCCGTTGCTGGCCGAACTGGCGCACCACATTGCGCAGTTGTACCGGTGCTGCCGAATGTAGTGCTTTGGACGCGTCCAGAAGATCGATGCTCGACATATCAATTCCTCACAAAAGTTGGGCGCCAGGCCAGGGCGAAACGCTCCAGCGTACGGATCAGTCCGTCGATCAACAGACCGAGGACGCTGTAAATCAGCAGGCAAATGACGATCACGTCGGTGCGCATGAAGTCCCGCGCATCACTGGCCAGGAAGCCGATACCGGCGGTGGTGTTGATTTGCTCGACGAACACCAGCGCCAACCAGGAAATCCCCAGGGAGTAGCGCAGGCCGACAAAGAATGAGGGCAAGGAACCCGGCAGAATCACGTGCCAGATCAACTCGCGGCGACTCAGGCCCAAGGTGTTAGCGGCCTCGATCAGCTTGGGGTCGATGTTGCGAATACCGGCGAAGAGGTTCAGGTACACCGGAAAAGTCGTGCCGGTGACGATCAGCGCGATCTTGGTGAATTCGCCGATACCGAACCAGAGAATGAACAGTGGCACCAACGCCAGCGAAGGAATGGTGCGCAGCATTTGCAGCGGTGAATCGAGTATCACCTCTCCGCGCTTGGACAACCCGCTGATCAGCGCCGCGACCACACCAATGCTGACGCCGATGCTTAAACCCACCAATGCCCGTTGCAGTGACACCAGCAAGTGCTTACCCAGTTCGCCGGACGCAATCATCGCCCAGAGCGTGCCGCCGATCTGCGAGGGTGCGGCGATGACGCGTTGTGGGATCAGCCCTGCTTGCGAGGCTAATTCCCATAACAGCAACAGTGCGATCGGGCTGAGCAAACGCAGCAGCACTTCAGGTGTCCGCCAGTTGCGCAACCAATGGGGCAGCAACTTCGACGCGCCCTGCAACTCACCGGTGTGGCGAGCAGCCTTGGTGACGGAAAACGAGCTGCTGGCGCTCGATGTATCGAAGGTCTTTTCAGTCATCAGGCTTCCTTCCTCAAAAAGAACATGGCCAGAGGTGCCATGCATCAGCTTCGGTTTTCATGCTATTCGCATAAAAAACCTCAGTGAAATTCTTTTTAGGAATAACCTAATATGATTAAAAATCAGATATCAGGCCAGCCTGATAAATTGTTTGCATAATAAATATGCGCGTTCCTTGTCCGCTGCGGGCTGCATGGAAGTCGCCGCGTAAAATGCGTATAACTCATACAAGACGATCACCTTCATTCCGTATTTTAATAATTAACTTAGAACCAAACGGCATTTCACACGCTCCCACGCTACGCCTATTTTTGATCCCACAGACCGACCCCAATGCCAGGTGGAGGCTTGAATCACGCCTATCCAACGACAAGGAACTCATCATGAGTATTGAATTCATCGGCTACATCGGCGGTCACCATTCTTCGGAAATCCACCCTCGCAGCGGTCCTGTCCTGCAGCCCGACTATGTGGAAACAGTGGCACGCGCCCATGACGAAGCCGGGTTTGACCGGGCGTTGGTGGCTTTCCACTCCAACAGCCCGGACAGCACGCTGATTGCCTCGCACGCCGCCAGCGTGACGAAAAACCTCAAGTTCCTGATTGCCCATCGACCGGGCTTTGCCGCGCCGACTTTGGCCGCACGACAGTTCACCACCCTCGATGTATTCAATGGCGGGCGCACCGCCGTGCACATCATTACCGGCGGCGATGATCGCGAACTGCGTGCCGATGGCAGCTACATCGGCAAGGACGATCGCTATGCGCGTACCGATGAATACCTCAGTGTGTTGCGTCAGGAGTGGACCAGCGAAAAGCCTTTCGACTATGACGGCAAGTATTACCAGGTCGAGGGTGCGCACTCAGCCGTGAAGTCACCTCAACAGCCGCACATTCCGTTGTATTTCGGCGGTTCATCGACGGCGGCCATCGAAGTGGCGGGCAAGCATGCGGACGTGTATGCGCTGTGGGGTGAAACCTACGAACAAGTGCGCGACGTGGTGAAGCAAGTGCGCGCCGAGGCCGCCAAACACGGTCGTAGCATTCGCTTCAGTTTGTCGTTGCGCCCGATTCTGGCGGACACCGAAGACCAGGCCTGGGAACGTGCCGAGCGCATCCTGCAACAGGCCACTGCGCTGGCCGAACAGAACGGATTTGTGCGCCGCGAGCCACCGAACGAAGGCTCCCGCCGCCTGCTCGCCGCTGCCGCCCAAGGCGCACGCCTGGACAAGCGACTGTGGACCGGCATCGCTGGCTTGCTGGGTGCACAAGGCAACTCGACCTCACTGGTTGGCACGCCGGAACAAGTGGCCGAAGCGCTGCTCGACTACTACGACCTGGGCATCACCACCTTCCTTATCCGTGGCTTCGACCCGCTTGAAGACGCCATCGACTACGGCAAACGCCTGATCCCGCTGACCCGCAAACTGGTGGCGGAGCGTGAGCGGCAAGCGGCGGAAAAAGTCGCCTGATCCTAACTTCATAACCACAAAAGATCGCAGCCTGCGGCAGCTCCTACAGAGACATGGACACCCGGGAATTCCCGGGTGCATT